>RFHH01000171.1 GCA_003696075.1 Acidobacteriota bacterium | reverse complement strand
GGACCGGGCCGAAAAACCCGTCCGTCGTCGCTCGCCCTCGGCGCCGGCGCGCGCCGGTCGGAAGCCCCCTGCGGTGTTTGGCCGGCCGGCGCCTTCCGTTTCGCTTCGTCTCGAGCTTTCTTCCGGGGGGCACGAGGCCGGTCCGGCGCCGCGTTCCGGGCGGCCGGGCGGTGATCGTCCTCGACGCGCGCGAGCGTCAGTAGACGAACTCCCTGATGTCGTACGGCGCGACCCGCACCTGCGGGTGCCGGCGCCGGACGCCCTCCCGCAGGGCCGACATCTGCGCCTCGATCTCCGCGGGCGGAAGCGGGCGGATCCCCTCCGCCCGGGCGCGCCGGGCGTATTCCGATCCGGGGTGCTCGACGAACGGCGACAGGTAGACGATGTCGCCGGGCCGGAGCGGGAGCCGTTCGATCAGCGCGAGGCTGTCGCGCAGGTGCGCGCCGGCGAACCTGTCGCCTCCGACCCCGCACATGAAGATCAGCGAGAGACCGATTCCGGCTCGCGCCAGCGTTTCGGTGAAGCGCAGCGCTTCCCCGGCGCTCCCCGGCTTGTCGAGCCAGGCGAGCAGCGGATCGTGGCCGGTCTCGATCCCGATCGCGGCCCGCGCGAGGCCCTCGTCGCGCAGCTCGCGCCACTCCTCCTCCGGCTTTCGCTCGCCGGAGAAGACGTCGACGAAGCCGGCGATCGGCCGCCCGGGAAACGCGTCGCGCGCGGCGCGCACCAGCGGCAGCAGTCTCGATCGCGCCAGCACCAGCGCGTTGCCGTCGGCGAGGAAGAGCCCGCGCCGCAGCGCCGCCCCCCGGCCGAGCAGATCGCGCACCGCGTCGAGATGCCGCGCGAACTCCTCCGGAGTGCGCACGGCGAACGGCCGGTCCTGGTAGAAGCTGCAGAAGGTGCACCGATTCCAGGTGCACCCGCGCGTGGCCTGGACGACGATCGACAGGTACTGGTCGGGCGGCAGGATCGTGATCGGCTCGTAGGCCCGGTCGAAGCGTTCCTTCTCCGCGAGCAGCCGGTCGGGCGTCCAGCTCAGGATGAGGTCGATCCGCTCGCTCAGCCGGCGCGGAAGCTCCGCGCGCGGCGCCCGCGCGACTCCCTCGAGGATGCGCGCGAACAGGGCCCGCGCCTCCTCCGGCGGCACGATCCACCGCCGCCGGGTTCCTCCGCGCCGCGACCGGGCGTGGACGGCGGACGCGAGCGATCGCTTGTAGGTGAGCTCTCCCTCGAACCAGGAGATCGGCCGCCCCTCGAGATCGAACGACCACACGGTGGTGCGGTCGGGGCTGATCGCGGTGGAGTGCGGCTTCGCCGAGAAGATCCACTCGCCGATCGTGATCGCTCCGCCCATCGCCTGGATCCCCGCCTTCGCGAGCCCCCGTGCCGGGCCAGTTTCGCACGCGAGGGCCGGCCGCTCCTCCGGAGCGGGGATCCCGCACGCCGGTTCGGGCCCTTCCGAGTACAATGCGGCCGGCATGAAGCGTCTCCGCGTCCTCTCCGCGTGGGCGGCCGCGCTCGCCCTCTCCGGCGCGTCGGCGCTCGCGGCAGCGGCGGTCCCGGTCGAGGTGCGCGACACCTCCGGGGCGCCGGTTCCGGGTGCGGCGGTCGCCTGCACCGCTCCCGAGGGACTCGTCGCCACCGCCGGCGAGGACGGCCGGGCGTGGCTCGACGCCGGGTGCCGGGCGGCGGTCTGCTCGGCGGAGGGTTTTCTGGAATCGAAGGCGGTCTTCACCGAAACCGGCGCGATCTGCCGCCTCGAGCGCGGGCTGGTTCTCGCCGGCGCCATCGTGGGCGACCCGTGCGCCGGTTGCCGCGTGCGCCTGCTCGCCCGGGGCGGGGAGGCGAAGCCGCTGGCCGAGGCCGAGGGCCGCGAAACGGAGCCGGGACACCCGCCCGCCTACGAGTTGCCTCCGGTGCCCGCCGGCAGGTACCGGCTCGAAGTGACGCGGGGAGGAGAGGACTGGCGCTGCAGCGCCGATCTCGGCCCGCTGCCGGCGGGACGGGCCCGGGTGGCCGCCGTGTGGCGCGCTCCCCGGCCGGTCGCCGGGAGGGTCGCCGATCGCGACGGGCGGCCCCTGGCCGGCGTCCGCGTCCGCGCCCGGGGGGGCCGTCCGGCCGACCCCAGATGGTCGCGGCCCGCTTCCGGCGGCTCGTCGGGCTGGCGATGCGGGCCGGCTGAGCCGGAGGAGACCCGGACCGGCAAGGACGGCCGGTTCACGCTTCACGTCGATCCTCCGGTCGAGACGTTGATCGCGGCCGGCGACTGGAACGATCCGCACGGCGTCGCGGCCGTCGTCGTGCGCGGCGGAACCCCGCCGCCGGTGACGCTCGTTCCCGAACGTCCGGTGCGCGTGCGCGGGCGTCTCGTCACGCGCGATGGCTCGCCGCTGGCGGCGACGGTGCGGATCGAGCCGGACGACCCCGACGCGCGGTGGCTCGCGGAGCTGCTGGGCGGCGAGCTCGAGGGAAAAACCGGCGACGACGGCGCGTTCGAGCTCGGCCCGTTCCGCGCGCGGCGTTTCGAGATCCAACTGCTGCCGGATTCCGCCCTTCCGGTGACGCGTCACGAGCCGGCGCCGGCACCGGGGCGGACGGTCGATCTCGGGGAGATCGTCGCCGACACGGGTGCGGTGCTCGAGGTGGCCGTCTTCGACGAGGCCGGGCATCCGGTTCCCGGCGCGAAGGTCAGCGCCCGCGGCCGGTCCGGGATCATCGTCGCCGTTTCGGGAACGACCGGCGCCGACGGTCGCGTCCGGCTGACGGGGCTCCCGGACGGAGGGATCGCCGAGGTCGAGGTCGGCGCGGCCGGCTTCGCGCGGGCCGCGGCGACGCACCGCCTCACGGGCGAGCCTCTCGAGATCGTGCTGCGCCCCGGAGCGTCGATCGCCGGGCGCGTGGTCACGCCGTGGGGCGAGCCGATCCCCGGGGCGCTCCTGCGCACCTCGACCCCTTATTTCGGCCGGATGGCCGAGACGGACGAGGAAGGACGCTTCGAGCTGATCGGTCTCGAGCCCGGTTCCGTGGATCTCGTGGCGCGAGCCGACGGCTTCCGACCCTCGTCTCCGCTGACGCTCGAGCTCGCCCCCGGCGAACGCCGCGAGGAGGTCCTGCTGGAGCTCGAGCCCGCCCCGGCTCTGCGCGGGAGGGTGGTCGATCCCGACGGGGAGCCGGTGGCCGGCGCCCGGGTCGTTCTCGTTCCGTCGTGGTCGCTGGCGAGCCTGCTGGGCGGGGCCGCGGGACCTCCCCCGGCGGAGACGGCCAGCGGACCCGACGGGAGCTTCGAGCTGCGGGCCGCGGCGAAGCCCGGCGAGCGGCTCGTCGCCACCGCTCCCGGCTACGGCCCGGCGGCGGAGGCGGCGCCCGTCGGCGCGGAGGCGGCCGAATCGGTGGAGTTGCGGCTGACCGAACCGGCCGCGCTCCGCGTCCACCTCCCGCCGGGCGCCGAAGCGACTGCCGCCGTCCGGGTCGTCGACGGCGCGGGTGTGGGACGCACCGTGCCGGCGGGGGGGCGCGCTCAGCTCGAGTTCGCCGATCTGGCCCCCGGTCCGGGAACGGCCGCCCTCGTTCCCGGCCCCGAGCGCCCGGTGGTCCTGGTGGCGGGCCGGACCGTGGAGGTGGAGCTGGGGACCGGCGGCGCGGTGGCCGGGATCGTTCGGTCGCAGGGGCTGCCCGCGCCGAGGGTCAGCGTGGCGCTCGGGCGCATGAGCGATCGCGGTCTGGACATCGCCGATGTCACGGTGACCGACGCGGACGGGACCTTCCGGTTCGAGGGGCTGAGCCCGGGAGCCTACATCCTGGCCGCCCAGTCGCACGCCGCCCGGGCCGAACGCCTGTTGAACATCGCCGGCGAGGAGCGCGTGGAGGTCGAACTCGACCTCGTCCCGGTCGTCGCGTCCGTCACCGTCCTCGACGGCAAGAGCGGCGAGCCGATCCCGGGTGCGGGCGTTTCGCTCAGCCGTGCCGATGCGTCCGGAGGATGCGCGCACGCCGGCTTCGCCTCCTTCTCGGCGGCGGGGATCGGCTTCGAGGCGGACCTGAGCAGCTGCGGCGGGGGGGAAGGGCGCACCGGCCCGGACGGGCGCGCCCGGGTCACCGTCGCCCAGACCGGTGCGTACGACCTTCTGGTCACCGCCGACGAACACCGGCCGGCCCATCTCGACGTCGAACTCGACGCCGGCGAGAACGCCATCGAGGTGAAGCTCGAGCCGGAGGCGACGACGGGGACGATCCACGCGCGGCTCGTCTCCGAGCCGCCCGGCGCGATCGGGACGTTCACCTGTATCGCGTCCGGCATGATCGATGTGACGTGGGTCGCGGGCGAGGGCACCTGCCGGGGACTCGAGCCCGGTCCGGCGACCGTGCTGTTCCGCCTTCCCGGTTACGGCACGGCGCGCGCCGAGGTGGAGGTGAAGGCCGGGGAGGTGACGGAAGTCACGCTGCGCCCCGAGAAGGGCGGCCGGCTCGTCGTGCCGGTGTCCTCCCTCGACGCGCCGGCGCCGCAGGTGCGGGACGAGGCGGGAACCGACTGGGCGGAGCTGTTCCGGCGCGTGCCCGCCCAACCCGACACCGAGCCGCACGCGGTCGAGCTGCCCGACATCGGTCCGGCCTGGGTCTTCGACGGGCTGCCCCCGGGGACCTACACGGTCACGGTCGGCGGCGCACCGCGCGATCCGGTGGCGGTCGCGCCGGGCGCCACGGCCGTCGCCTGGTGAGGGCCGGCGCTTCGCTGCGCTATCCTCCGCCCCGGCCCGCGGAGATGCGATGAACCTCGCCCGGCTGCTCGATCCCAGGCGCTACGCGCGCGCCCGGCGCATCTTCCGGAGGCCGCTCGGCGCCCACACGACGCTGGCGTTCGCCACGCGGGCCAGCAGGACGCGCACGGGACCGCTCGCGCTCGACTTCCGCCGCGGGGGCCGGCTCGTCTTCCCCCGGCGAGAGGAGGTCTGGGCGGCGCTGAGCCACCTCCTGGAGGATGACGTCGATCCGGAGAGCGTCGAAACCGATGGTCGCTTCCTGCGGCTGACCTGGCGCGGCCGGCCGTTCGAGTTCGAGGCGGCCGGGATGGATCTCGCCGTCTTCTGGGAGATCTTCCGGCGCGATGCCTACAGGCTCTCGGAGCTGCCGGGCCACCTCGGCGCCGTCGTCGACGTCGGTGGAAACGTCGGCCTGTTCACCTCGGCCGTGGCCGGCCGGGCCGAACGGGTGCTCTTCGTCGAACCGGTGCCGGCGAACCGGGAGCGCGCAGCGGCGCTGTTCGCGCGGCAGGGCATCGCGGATCGCGTCGAGATCGTTCCTCTCGCGGCGGGCGCGCGGACGGGCGATACGGTGGAGCTTCACCTCAGCGCCGTGTCGGTGTGCCATTCGACCAGCCGGGCATACGCCCGCGGGCGGTACGGCGGGGACGGGACCGTGCGCGTCCGGACGGTCGCGATGGCCGATCTGCTCGAACGCCTTCCCGGCGGCCGCTGCGATCTGATGAAGATCGACGCCGAGGGTGCGGAGTACGACTTCCTCCTGGCCGCTTCCCCGGATGCTCTCCGCCGTGTCCGGCGGCTCGCCGTCGAGGTGCACGTGGCACCTCCCGACCTGCCCTTGGAGCGCTTCGGCGAGCTGCGGGCCCGCCTCGAGTCGGCGGGTTTCACGGTGGAGCACGAGCCGCCCGGGCCACCGGCCTTCATGCTCTTCGCGGGGCGGGCCGACTGATGTCCGAGACCGTCTCGGTCGTGATCCCGACCTACAACCGCGCCCGCTTCGCCGTGCGCGCGGTCGAGAGCGTCCTGGAGCAGACGCGCCCGCCGGACGAGACGATCGTTATCGACGACGGCTCGACCGACGGGACCGCCGATGCGCTCGCCCCGCTGAGGGGCCGGATCCGCTACGTGCGGCGCGAGAACGCCGGGCAGGCGGCGGCGAGGAACCACGGCGCGCGGATCGCCCGGGGGCGGTGGCTCGCCTTCCTCGACTCGGACGACTGGTGGGAACCGCAGCGCCTGGAGCGGCTGATGGCCTACGCGGCGCGGCGCCGGGAGGCCTCCGCCTGGACCACCGCGGCGCGCGTGTGCACCTGGGAGGGGAAGAAGACGAGCCGCGTCATCGCGAACGCCGGCCCCGGGGAGCTGATCGACACCCTCGACGTGCTCACCCGCGACAAGGGGTCGATCAACGGGTGCAGCATCCTCGTCGAGCGCGATCTGTTTTTCGAGCTGGGCGGCTTCGACGAGAGCCTTCGCTCGGCCGAGGACGTCGACCTGTGGTTGCGCCTGACGCGCCGCGCCGGGCCGATCGCGATGCTCCCGGAGCCGCTGCTTTGCTACCGCCACCATCCGGGGAACATCAGCCGGAACGTGGCGCGCGATGCCGGCTGCTGGATCGCGATCCTGGAGAAGTTCGCCGCGGCCGAGCCGGAGTTCGCGCGCGAGCACGCCCGCGTGCTCGAAGACGCTCTCCTCTCGCAGCACATGCGGGCGGGACGGGCGGCGCTGGCGGACTGCGAGAGGAGCCGAGAGGGGCTCGCGGAGGCCCGCGCGCATTTCCGCGCCGTGCTCCGCCGGCGTCCCGCCGACCTGCGGGCCCTCCGGTACCTCCTCTGGAGCTTCGTCGCGCCCGGGAGCTACGGTGCCTGGCGGCGCCTGGAGGACCGGCTGCGCGGCTGGAAGCGCGGCGCGCCGGCGTGACCGGCGCGCGCCGCCCCGTCACCCGGCCTCGACGAGGACCTTGAGCACACCGGGTTCCGCCGCCCGGGCGAGCGCCTCGGTGGCGCGCGACAGCGGGTACCGGGCGGCGATCAGCCGCTCGACGGGGAAGCGGTGGCGCTCGAGCCCCTCCAGCGCCCGCTCGAACGGCCCGCACCGCGAGCCGACGACGGTGATCTCGTTCACGACCAGCGGGGCGAGGTCGACCGGGGAGCCTCCGGCGAGCGTGGACTTGAGAACCACCGTCCCGCGCGGGCGGCACAGCCGGGCCGCCTGCTCCAGCCCGCCGGGGGCTCCGGTCGCCTCCACGACGAGATCCGCGCCGGCCGCGGGAGCGGCGGGGGGTGCGACCGTTTCCACGCCGCCCCAGGCGGCGGCGGCGAGCTTGGCCGGGTGATGGCCGGCGAGCGTCACTCGCCGCGAGGCGGTGGCGAGGACCCAGGCGCAGAGGATGCCGAGCTTGCCGTCGCCGAGGACGACGACCCGGTCTTCCCGCCCCACGGCGACCTGCTCGAGGATCTCGTACGCCGCCGCGAGCGGCTCGGTGAACACCGCCCTCTCGTCGGGGATCGCGTCCGGCACGGGGTGGAGGTTCGCGACGGGGAGCGTGCAGAGTTCGGCCAGGCAGCCGTCGAGCCGATCGATCCCGAGGACGCGCCGCTCCGGGCAGTGCCGCGGGAGTCCGGCGCGGCACGTTGCGCACCGGCCGCAGGCGGCGTTGATCTCCCCCACGACGCGCCGGCCGATCCAGGTGCGGTCGCTGCAGGCGGCCACCTCCCCGACGAACTCGTGGCCGAGCACGCCGCGGTGCGCCATGTAGCCGCGCGTGATCTCCAGGTCGGTGCGGCAGATCCCGGCGAGGCGCACGCGCAGCACCGCCCAGCCGTCACGCGGTTGCGGCTCCGGAAGGTCGCTCCGCAGGAGCGCGCGCCGTCCGTCGAAGACGAGTCCGAGCATCGCGTCCGATTATCCGGCGCCGGCACCGCTGCCGGCGAGCGGCGCGCACCCCGCGGCTGGCGGCCCCGCCGGCCGCTCGCGAGAATGGCGCCGGCCGCGGCGGGGTGGCGCGGCGCCGGGGGAGCGTTGAGCGAGCATCCGGCAGGGAGGGCGGGCGGCTCCGGCTACCTCGCGATTCTCCGCGAGCACCGCGGCTTCCGCCTGCTGTTCAGCGCGCGCGTGATCAGCCTCGCCGGCGACTGGATGGCGCTGCTCGCCCTGTTCGCCCTGCTGCGCGAGGTGAGGGGAAGCGATCCGCGCGCGCTCGCCGGCCTGCTGATCCTGAAATTGCTCCCGCTGTTCCTCGCCGGACCGATCGCCGGCGTGGTCGCCGACCGGTTCAGCCGGCGGGCGGTCATGATCGCGAGCGATCTCGCGCGCACCGCTCTGGTGCTCGCTCTCCTCGCTGCACCGGTGGTTCCCTGGCCGCTCGCCTACGTCTACACCCTTGTCGCACTCCAGGTCGTCGGATCGGCCTTCTTCGAGCCGGCCCGGTCGGCCGCGATTCCACAGCTCGTCCCCGAGCGCCACCTGACGGCGGCGAACGCGCTGGGGGCGATCGCGTGGTCGGCGGTCTTCGCCGCCGGATCGCTGGCCGGCGGGGTGGTGACCGACCGCCTCGGGTGGAGGGCGGCGCTGGCGATCGACGCCGCCACGTACGTCGTTTCGGCCCTGCTGGTCTACCGCATCGAGCTACCGCGCCGCCGCCGCGCCGCCGGGCCGATCGACTGGCGCACCGTGACCGGCCTGCGCGACCTCGCCGAGGGGATCGGGTTCATCGTCTCCCGCCCCTCGGTGGCGACCGTCCTGTTGCTCAAATCGGGGTGGGGCATCGCGGGGGCGATCACGCTCCTGCTCACCCTCTTCGGCGAGCGCGTCTATCCGATCGCGGGGCGGCCCGACCTCGGCATCGCGCTGCTCTACTTCGCCCGTGCGGTGGGGACGGGGATCGGACCCGTGATCGCCCGCCGGCTGGCGGCGGCCGAAACGCCGGAGCGCCTGCGGCGGCTGATCGCCGGAGCGTTCCTGTGGGCCGCCTTCTGGTATTCCGTCTTCGCGTCGGTGCGAAGCCCGTGGGCGGCGGCGCTGGCGGTGACGGCCGCGCACTTCGGCGGCAGCGCGATCTGGGTGTACAGCACCGTGATGCTGCAGAAGATGGTCCCCGACCGATTCCTCGGGCGCGTCATGTCGACCGACCTGGGTCTGGCGACGATGGCGATCTCCGCGGCGACCTTCGTCTACGGGCGCCTGGCCGAGTCGGCGGCCGCCGATCTTCGCCTGCTCGCCCGAATTCTCGCGCTTTCGCTGGTGGTCCCCTGCCTGGTCTGGCTCGCGGCGACCTCCCGGTGGCCGCTCGACCTCGGCCGCGAGCGGGCGGGCCGGACGAGCCCCCTCGGCTCCGGCGCCGCGCGGGAGTGAGGCGTGCCTTCCCGCAGGCGGGAGGCGCGGGGCGCGGCGGGGGGAGGCGCGCGCTCCCGCTCCGCTAGCCTCGCCGGGGAGGCCCGGTGTCCGACGCGGTCCAGCTCGCGCGCTCGTTCGGAGCGGCTCTTTACGGAATCGAGGCGGTGCCGGTGGAGGTCCAGGCGGCGCGTGCCTCCGGCATTCCGCGGGCGGCCGTCCTCGGCCAGGCGGGCGGGGAGATCCGCGAGGCACGCGATCGGCTGCGCGTGGCGCTTCGGGCCCAGGGGCTGTGGCGGGGGCCGGCCGAGCAGGGCGTGATCATCAACCTCGCCCCCGCCGGGGTTCCGAAGGCGGGGACGGGGCTCGACCTGCCGATGTGCCTCGCGATCGCGTCCCTGCACGTCCACCGTCTCGCGGAACAACTCGGCGACACGCTCGCCTACGCCGAGGTCGGTCTGGACGGATCGCTGCGTCCGGCCCACGGGACGCTCTCCGCCGCCATCGCCGCCCGGGCTGCAGGGTTCGCCCGGCTGCTCGTCCCGCCGGAGGCGGCGCGGGAAGCGGCCGAGGTCGGCGGCATCGACGTGCAGGCGGTCCGGAGCCTGGCGCAGGCGGTCGGGTTGCTCCTGGGCCGTGATCGGGCGGCCCCCTGGCCGCCAGCTCCCCGCGCCGGCGGACCGCCCCGCGTCGATCTGTCCGAGGTGAAGGGGCAGCGCGCCGCGCGCCGGGCGCTGGAGGTGGCGGCGGCCGGGGGGCACAACCTGCTGATGATCGGACCGCCCGGATCGGGAAAGACCCTGCTGGCGCGGCGGCTGCCGACGATCCTGCCGCCGCTGACGCGGGAGGAGGCCCTGGAGGTGACCCGCGTGCACTCCGCGGCCGGCCTCCGGCCGGCCGGGGGCGGACTGGTTCGGGAGCGGCCCTTCCGGGCCCCGCACCACAGCATCTCCGCCGCGGGACTGGTGGGCGGCGGGGCGCCGCCGCGTCCCGGCGAGGTGTCGCTGGCCACGCACGGCGTGCTGTTCCTCGACGAACTTCCCGAGTTCCCGCGCCACGTCCTCGAGCTGCTGCGCCAGCCGCTCGAGGACGGCGAGGTGACGATCGTCCGCGCATGCGGGCCGGCGCGGTTCCCCGCCCGGTTCCTGCTCGCCGCCGCGATGAACCCGTGCCCCTGCGGTTGGCACGGCTCGTCGCTGCGCGAGTGCCGCTGCACCCCGGCGATGGTCGACCGGTATCGGGGCCGGATCTCCGGTCCCCTGCTGGACCGGATCGACATCCATGTCGAACTGCGCGCCCTTTCCGCCGCCGAGCTCGCCGCATCGCGGGGTGGGGAGGACTCCGCCGCGGTGCGCGCGCGGGTGGTGGCGGCGCGCGGCCGGCAGCTCGAGCGGAACCGGCGCTTCGGGGTGCTCTGGAACGCCGCCCTCCCGGCGCGAGATCTCGCGGCCGCGTGCCCGATGACGGGGGCGGCCCGGAAGGCGCTCACCGCAGCCATGGAGCGCCTCCGGCTGTCGGCGCGGGCCCACGACCGCTGCCTGAAGGTGGCCCGCACCGTGGCCGATCTCGCCGGACGGGACCTGGTGGACGCGGCCGACATCGCCGAGGCCGTCGCCTACCGAACGCTGGACCGGTCGGTCGTCCCGCTGCCATGACACCCGCCCGGGCCCGTTTCGTGTAGACTGCCGCCCCGCCCGGGAGGTCCCATGGTCCAGCCGCTCGCCCGCCTGTTCGGCCGCAGTCCGTTCGGACCCCTGCAGCAGCACATGGAGAAGGTCCGCGCCACCTTGGACCAGCTCCGCCCCTTCTTCGAGGCCCTGCTCGCCGGGGACCGGGAGCGGGCGCGGGAGCTGCGCAAGGCGATCATGAAGCTGGAGCACGAGGCCGATCTGGTCAAGAACGACATCCGCGACCACCTCCCGATCTCGTACTTCATGCCGGTCGACCGGCGGGATCTGCTCTCGCTCCTCCACCAGCAAGACCGGCTCGCCGACCTCTGCGAGGATCTCGTCATCGTGGCGACGCTCCGGGCGGACCTGACGCTCCCGGAGCAGTTCCACGCCGGCTTCAGGCTCGTGCTTGACAAGACCGAGGTGGCCTGCGCGACGGCCCAGGAGATCATCGGCCAGCTCGACGAGCTGCTCGCGGCCTCCTTCGGCGGCCCCGAGGCGGAGAAGGTCATCGAGCTGATCCAGAGGGTGGGGCGCGAAGAGCACGAGGTCGACAAGGCGATCTACGAGCTGGCGCGCGCGCTGTATGGAGCGGAGCAGGAGCTGGGGGTGGTGGGGCTGCTGCTCTGGCAGAAGATCCTCGAGCTGGTCGGGGACCTCGCGAACGCCTCGGAGGCGATCGGGGACCAGATCCGCCTGATGATCTCTCGCTGAGGCTCACCGATGCTCACCGCGCTGCTCGTCCTCGGCCTGCTGTTCGGCCTGTACATGGCGTGGAACATCGGCGCCAACGACGTCGCCAACGCGATGGGGACGTCGGTCGGCTCGCACGCGTTGACGCTCGGCCAGGCGATCGCGGTCGCCGCCGTCTTCGAGTTCGCCGGATCGGTCTTCGTCGGGACGCACGTCTCGGAGACGGTGAAGAAGGGGATCGTCGACGTGGAGCGGATGCCCGATGCGGGAGCCTTCATGGCGGTGATGGTCGGGGCGCTCCTCGCCGCCGGTCTCTGGCTCCAGCTGGCGACCTGGAGAGGGTGGCCGGTGTCGACCACGCACTCGATCGTCGGAGCCGTCGCGGGTGGCGGCGTGGCCGTGGCGGGATTGGCGGGGGTCGACTGGGTCCGCCTCGGGTGGATCGGGGTCACCTGGATCGCTTCGCCCCTGCTCGGCGGTGCGATCGCCTTCGTCCTGTTCCGCGGGATCCTCCGCTGGATCATCAACAGCCGCACACCGCGGATGAGGACGCGCCGGTTGGCGCCGGTGATGGTGGCGGTGGTGGCCTTCGTCCTGGCTCTGTCGGTGGTCTACAAGGGCCTGAAAAACCTACACCTCGATCTGCCCATCGGGAGAGCTTCCGCCCTTGCCGGGGGGGTGGCCTTGCTGTTCGGCCTGGCGACGACCCTGGTCTCTTGGCGCCATCCCTTGAAGCGGAACCGCACCCCGAGCCGGTTCGGCTACATCGAGCGGCAGTTCAGGGGCCTCCAGATCGCCACCGCCTGCTACGTGGCGTTCGCCCACGGGGCGAACGACGTCGCGAACGCGGTGGGGCCGGTGGCCGGCGTTTGGAGCGCGTACGTCTCCGGCGGAGTGGCGGCGAAGGCGCCGGTGCCGCTGTGGATCCTGACCCTGGGCGGAGCGGGGATCGTCGTCGGCCTCGCGACGTGGGGCTACAAGGTGATGGATACGATCGGGCGGAAGATCACCGCACTGACCCCGTCGCGCGGCTTCTGCGCCGAATTCGCCGCGGCCACCACCGTCCTGGTCTGCTCGAAGGCCGGCATTCCGATCTCGACGACGCACACCCTCGTCGGCTCGGTCATCGGTGTGGGGCTGGCCAGGGGGCTCGCCGCGCTGGATCGGCGCGTGGTCCGCGACATCTTCGGGGCCTGGATCGTCACCCTGCCCGCCTCGTTCCTGCTCTCGGCCCTGCTGGTGACCCTGCTGCGGGCGGTTCTCTGAAGCGCCGGCCGCCCCGCGGGCGCAACCTTCCCGCGGACCGGGGTGCCTTCCTTCAGTGCGGGTGAGCGCGCGGAGGGCGGCAGGGCGCGTTCCCGCCGCGATCCACCCCCCGGCAAAACGCGGCTGGTGCATCCCGGGGGCTGAATAGCGATCTTTTTTGTCGAGAGCTCGAAAGCTGCAGTGGACGGCCGGATCCGGACGGTGGTTTCCCGGCGAAGTCCCCGTTTTCGGGGAAGTGCACCCTCAATGGTGCGGGTCGCTTCGCAGCTCGACGGCGGATCGAGGTTTCGGCCGATCTCGCGGCCACGGGGCCGTCCGAGGCCGCGACCTGCGGTCGCTCAACGAGCCGGACAACGAGCCGCCGGACGTCTCGCGGCCACCCGGGGCCGCATCCTCCGGGAGGTGCACCCTCGATGGTGCGAAATCGCGTGCAACTCGTTGGCGGACAAAGAATTGGCCCGACATCGCCGGCACCGAGCCGATCGGGACCGCAACCTCATAGCGATCAGCGGCTTGGATGCGAAAACGCACCATTGGGGATGCACCTCCCATCCTCCGGTCGCCCGACGGCCTCGGTGCGAAAACGCACCGGCCCGGGATGCACCTCTCGCTCTCTGCGGAGTCGGTTCCGCAAACCCACCGCCGAGGGTGTAGCTCGGAAAAGGAGGGGCCCCCCGGACGGGCGAGAGCGCGGGGGAGCCCCCGGCGGAGGCCCGATCCGAGTGGGGGAGGCGGGGCGGGGTGCCGAGCGCCGCCTGTCCTGTCCGCGGCGGCCCGTCGGAGGTGCACCCCGGACGGTGCGCAACGCCGGCCGACTCCGTGAAGGGCGCCATCTCAGCGCGATTTCGGACGGCGGGATCGGTTCGGGGCCGCAAACTCGGAGGGCTCGTCCGGCCGGGGAAGAAAACGCACCATCGGGATAGGGGCTCGCCGCCGATCGAAACGGAGCCTCTCGCGCGCCATGGCTTGCAAGGTGCACCCTCGATGGTGCGCGGCGCTCGCGAACTCGGTGGCGCAGCGACACTCGTGCCCGCTCCGCCGTGCGTCGAGCGGTTCGAGACGGTAACCCTCGATCGCTCGGCGAGTTGGACGGGAGAACGCACCATTGGGGATGCACCTCGCGCGGGTTGCGAGGTGCACCCGCGATGGTGCGATTTCCGCTGCAAGTCGTTGTGCCTTACGAGGTTCCGGCCGAACTCGCCGCTCGAGGAGCGAGGGAGCGCGAAAGCTACGGGTTTTCACGGGATTGGGCGGCGGCGCGCACCGTCGCGGAAGCACCGCCGACGGCTTCGGAGGTGCTTCCTCGATGGTGCGAAACGCCGCGCAACTCAATGTAGGACGGACACTTTGGCCCGATCCCCGTCATCGATCCACTCGCGGCCGCAACCTCCCCTCATCCTGCGAGTTCGGCGGCCCGACGCACCATTGCGGATGCACCCCCCACGGCTTGAGGCCCCATCCGCGATGTTGCTTTTCCCCATCCCTTGCGTCGTCCCGTCGGCCGTCGCGGGCTGGCGGCCCTTCCGCTTCGCCGTTCGCGTCGAATCCGGCTGTTCTCGGATCGCTCGGGACCCGTTCCGCATCCACCGGCGCACCCGTCCGTCGGGCTGATCTGGCGGGCGCAGCTCCTCGCGGATGCCGTGCGGAGTTCCGCACGGTCCGAGGGATTGCCCTCCTGACCGAGGTGCCACGCTCGGCTTCCCGTGGAGGCTAGGCCGCGGTCCGCGCGGTCGGGCGCACCCGTCCAACGGGTCGAGCCGCCGGGAGCCGCTCCTGGTGGAGGCCGTGCGGAGTTCCGCACGGTCCGGGGGGTTGCCCTCCTGATCGAGGTGCCACGCTCGGCTTCTCGTGGACGCTGGGCGCGGGACCTGAAAGCCCAAGGAATCCCCGTCCGCGCGGGCATCTTCGCCGGCCGCGGTGCCGCCCTCGCGGGCCGGGTTCGCGACAACCGAGGTCGTTTCGTCCGCCGCAGCCGGAAGCTTGCCGGGGGGCCTTCGCGAGTCCGCTTTCCGCCGAGAAGCGCCGGTGGACCCGGGCGGAGCGCGGGATTCGAGCGCGGCCGGACGCTGCCGTCCCGATCCCCGCCCGGCGCCGCGGGCTCGAGGCGAATCCCCACGGGCTCGGCCGGAAAACCGCGGAGCGGCCCGCAGCGTCGCCTCGGGCTCCCGGGGGAGGCGGAGCCGGTTCGCCTGATCGCGACTTCGTCCGGCGCGACGCGGGCTCAATCAGCGGCGAAACCCCACTCGAGGTGCCGATTCGGCCCGGAGGCACGAAGGGGAGCGCGAGCTGTCGACTGCGAAACCCCACGATTGAGGGGCCGATTCGCCGTTCTTGCGCTACGATGGCATCCAGCGAGCCAGGACGACCCCATGCCCGACCGCCCGAGCGGTGCGGCTCCTGCGGAAGCCTCCGCGGACGCCGGACTGATCCCCCTGACGGAACTCCCGCTCGACACCTGCGCGGTGGTGGCCGAGGTGCGGGCGGCGACGGACGACGTCGAAGTACTCAAGACGATGGGCGTGTGCGAGGGGCGTCGCGTGATGCTCGTCCGGCGGGGCGATCCGATGATCGTCAAGGTGCTCGGTGCCCGACTCGGGGTGTCGGCGCGTCTCGCGGAACTGGTGCTCACCCGGCCCTGTCCGGCCGGTCCGGAGGGGACGGGTGCGTAGGTCTCGCGGGCTGATCGCGCCGCGCCGCGTGCTGCCGCGGCCGAGGCCGGCCGCGCAGGACGCGCCGTTCACGATCGCGCTGGTGGGCAACCCCAACGCGGGCAAGACGACGCTCTTCAACGCCCTGACGGGACTGCGCGCCAAGACGGCGAACTTCCCCGGCACCACGCTCGAACACCGCACCGCCCGGCGGACTTTCGGCGGGCGGACGGTCGAGCTGCTCGACCTGCCGGGCCTGTACTCGATCCAGTCCTCCAACCCCGACGAGAAGGTGGCGCGGCAGGCGCTGTTCGGCGAGATCGACGGGCTGCGGCGTCCCGACGCCATTCTGCTGCTGATCGATGCCACCCACCTCGAGCGCAATCTCTACCTGGCGAGCCAGATCCTCGAGCTGGGGCGGCCGACCGTGGTCGCGCTCAACATGATCGATCTCGCCCGGCGCGAGGGGATCCAGGTCGACACCGAACGACTGGAACGCGAGCTGGGATGCCCCGTCGTCCCGGTGGTGGCGCGCACCGGACAGGGGATCGAGCAGCTCGAGCAGGTGCTCGCCCGCCTGGCGGAGGATCCCGAGCGGGCCGGCCGCCCAGCTCCGCCCGAGGCGCTGTGCGCCTGCCACGGCTGCCCCTACAAGGCTCGCTACGACTGGGCGGAGGAGGTCGGGCGGCGGTGCAGCGGGATCCGATCGCTCACCCGGGGGGAGCAGACGGACCGCATCGACCGGTTCCTGACCCATCCGGTCGTAGGGGTGGTGGCGTTCCACGCCGTCATGATCGCCGTCTTCGCGATGATCTTCTGGCTCGCCCAGTATCCGATGGACTGGATCGAGCAGGGCTTTGCCACGGCCGGCGCCGCGGTGGGCCGACTGCTCCCGCCGGGAGACCTCCGGAGCCTGGTCGTGGACGGCGTCATCGGCGGGGTCGGCGGCGTGCTGGTGTTCCTGCCGCAGATCTGCATTCTGTTTTTCTTCCTATCCTTGCTGGAGGACACCGGATATCTCGCGCGTGCGGCGTTCGTCATGGACCGCCTGATGCGGCGCATCGGTCTGCCGGGCAAGGCGTTCGTCCCGATGCTTTCCGCCCATGCGTGCGCCGTGCCGGCGATCATGTCGACACGGATCATCCGCGACCGGCGTGACCGCCTGGTGACGATTCTCGTGCTGCCGCTGCTCACCTGTTCGGCGAGGATCCCCGTCTACACGATGCTCACCGGGCTGCTCTTCCCGCACCGCCCGCTGCTGGCCTCGCTCGTGTTCACCGGCGCCTACGGACTCGGGGTCGCGGCGGCCCTGACGATGGCCTTCCTGTTCCGGCGGACGATTCTGCCCGGGCGGTCGCGGCCCCTCGTGCTCGAGCTTCCGGGGTACAAGCTGCCGAGCATCCGGACGGCGCTGCTGACGACGCTCGACCGGGCTCGGGTCTTCGTGCGGACCGCGGGCTCGATCATTCTGGTGATGTCCATCGTGCTTTGGTTCCTGGCCAGTTATCCCAAGGCGGCCCCTCCGGCGGCGGTGAGCGAGCTGACGGCCGAGGCGCGCCAGGAGGCCGCGGCGGGACACGATGCGGCGGCGCGCGAACTGGATGCGCGGGCTCGGGCCCTTGCGGAGCGCCACCGGCTCACCCACTCGCTGGCCGGGCGGATCGGGCACGTGATCGAGCCGGCCATCGCTCCGCTGGGGTTCGACTGGCAGATCGGCATCGGCATCCTGAGTTCCTTCGCCGCCCGGGAGGTGATCATCTCCACCCTCGCGGTGGTGTACGGCGTCGGGGACACGGGAGACGAGCCGTCGGAGCCGCTGTTCGCGACGCTGCGCCGAGCCGTCCGGGCCGACGGCACGCCGGTGTTCGATCCGGCGACCTGCGTGAGCCTTCTGGTCTTCTACGTTCTCGCCATGCAGTGCATCGCCACGCTGGCGACGACCCGCCGTGAAACAGGGACCTGGCGGTGGCCGCTGTTCCAGCTCGGGTACATGACGGTGCTGGCTTACGTGGGAGCATTTGCGGCCCACCGGCTCCTCTCCTCCGTCCTTTGAGAGGTGCTTCCTTCGCGGTGCGTTTTCGCCGCCGGGCGCCGGTTGGCACGGTTCCTGACCGTCCCGCCGCGGCGGGGCGCG
>RFHH01000170.1 GCA_003696075.1 Acidobacteriota bacterium | reverse complement strand
TTGAAGATCGTGATCGCCCGGTTGCGGCGTCTCGTCGACTTCGACACCGGCGTGGTCTATCTGTTCGACGACGATTCGCGGTTGATCGTTCCGGCCTACGTGGACGGCGAGAACGCCGACATGCTGGAACGCAAGACGCTCAGGCGCGGCGAAGGGCTCACCGGTTGGGCGCTCGAGAACGGTCGCACGGTCGTCAACGCGAAGCCGGAACTGGACTTCTACGGAAAAGAACTGGAGATCGGCCGGGCATACAGGAGCGCCGCCGTGACCCCGCTGAAGGCGTCCGGGCGCCCGCTGGGCACCATCACCCTCTACGACCGCCGCCCGGATCACTTCACCGACGAGCACGAGCGGGTGCTCGAGGCTGTCGGCCCGCAGATCGCCTCGGCAATCGAGGCGGCCCGGTCGTTCGAGGAGACGCGGGCGCGGGCGATGACCGACCTGCTCACCGGGCTGCCGAATTCTCGCTACCTCTACCACCAGCTCGCTCAGGAGATCGACAGGGCTCGGGCGGAGAAACGATGCCTGGCTGTCGTCGTGCTGGACCTGGACCGGTTCAAGCCGATCAACGACAGCTTCGGACACCACGTAGGGGACGAGGTGCTCCGCGAGGTGGCCCGAGCCATCCGGGGGCAGTTCAGGGGAACGGACACCACCTGCCGGTGGGCCGGTGACGAGTTCGTGGTGGTGATGCCGGACGTGCGGCCCGAGACCGTGGAGAAGGTGGTGCGCAGGGCCCAGCAGGAGATCGACAAGTTGGAGATCATGACCTCGGTCGGCCGTCCCGTGAGGGTCGGGATGAGCGCGGGCTGGGCGATCTACCCGGCAGACGGAGAGAACCTCGCGGAGCTGATCCAGACGGCCGACAAGCGAATGTACGAGGACAAATCGCGCCGCCACGCCGGGTGCGGCGCGCCCGCGCGCCCGAGCCTCTGATCGCGCCCGGCCCCTGGCATCCCGGTAGAGAACGTAGAAGAATCCGCCTCCGCTGGAGGCGGACGGATGATCGAACCCCTGCGATTCGTGGACGGGGCCCTGGAACTGCTCGACCAGCGGCGCCTGCCGGCCGAGGAAACCTGGATCCGCTGCCGGACCGCCGAGGACGTCGCGGAAGCGATTCGCGCGATGGTGGTCCGCGGCGCCCCCGCCATCGGCGTCGCGGCGGCCTACGGAATGGCCCTGGCGGCCCGGGGCGCCGCCGCGCAACCTCCGGACCGGTTCCGGGAAGCGATCCGCGGGGCGGCGGCCGCGCTCGAGAAAGCGCGCCCGACGGCGGTGAACCTCTCGTGGGCGGTGCGCCGGCTCCTGGAGTCGGGCGAGGCCGCGCTGGACGAGGCCGTCCCGCCGGAAGAGGCAGCGGCGCGAATGGAGCGCCTCGCCCGCCGCCTCCACGATGAGGACGTCGAGGCCAACCGCGCGATCGGGCGCCACGGATCGATCCTGGTGCCGGAGGGAGCCCGCATCCTCACCCATTGCAATGCCGGCGCCCTGGCGACGGCGGGATACGGTACGGCTCTCGGCGTCGTCCGCGCCGCCGTCGAAGAGGGCAAAGCGGTGTCGGTGATCGCGGACGAGACCCGCCCCTTCCTCCAAGGAGCGCGCCTGACGGCCTGGGAATTGCAGCGCGATGGGATCCCGGTGACGCTGATCACCGACAACATGGCAGGAACGCTGATGGCGCGGGGAGAGGTCGATCTGGTCGTCGTGGGAGCCGACCGCGTCGCCAGGAACGGCGACGTCGCCAACAAGGTGGGGACCTACCCGCTCGCTGTGCTCGCGCACCGACACGGCATCCCGTTCTACGTGGCGGCGCCGACCTCCACGATCGATCCCGACTGCGCCTCGGGCGCCGCGATCCCGATCGAGGAGCGCGACCCGGCGGAGGTCTTGACCGTCGGGGGGACCCGGATCGCCCCCGAGGGGGTACCGGCGCGGCATCCCGCCTTCGACGTCACGCCGGGAGAGCTGGTCACCGCCCTGATCACCGAGGCCGGGATCGGGAGGCCTCCGTGGGAGGATTCGATCCCCCGCCTGCTGGGACGGGCACCGGAGGAGGAGCCCGCCGAAGCGTCCGAGGAGGCTGGGGAGTCGGAGACGGCCGGAGCGGAGGGCGCGGAAGCCTGAGCGGTCCCGCCGGGGGGCCGAACCCCGTCCCTCCAGCGGGGCCGCGCGCAACCCGCGGCGACCGGCGGTGGGGCCCGGAGCAGGCGCTCCGGCCGCCGGCTCGCGCGGATGGCGGCGCTCGCGCCCGCTCCCGCCCGCAGCGGCCCCCGGTGCCCCGACCGCCCCGCAGGGGAAGCTTGGGGGCGGTGCCGGGGAGGGGTGGCCGTGTCGGGGGACCGGACGTCCTTCGAAGTCTCGAAAGCCCGGCCCCGCCGGTGGGGACCGGCCCCGACCTCTTGACAGGCCCCGGACCGCATCCCAAATGACGAACGGGCTCCGGACGGGGAGCCCGGAAATCCAGCGGAAACCAGCGGAAAGGAGGTGAGTGGCGATGCTGCCGGTGATGCGCTCGTTCGGCACCGATCTTCTCGCGGACATGCGGGGCCTCTTCCGCCGCATGGAGCGGGAGTTCGAGGACCTGTTCGGCCGCGTCGGCAGGACGGGTGGCGCCCGGGCGCAGCTCACTTCCGGTGAACCGGCCGATCTCCCGTTCTGGACGGGGTTCCCGCCGGTCGACGTCTGGATGGAAGGGGACCGGCTCCAGCTCGTCGCCGATCTCCCCGGCGTGGATCCCGCGAACGTCGACGTGACGGTCCAGGGCGGCCAGCTGGTGATCCGGGGTCACCGCCCGTTCGTCGAGGAGAAGGAAGGCCGTAGCTTCCTGCTCAGCGAGCGTGGCGGATTCCGGTTCGAGCGCCGCTTCGACCTGCCCGACGGCGTGGATGCGGACAAGGTCCAGGCCTCTTACAGGGACGGCGTGCTCTTCGTGACGCTCCCGGTCTCCGAAGCGGCGTTGCCGAAGAAGGTCCCGATCAAGATCGAGCACGGGGGCCGGAAGAAGCTCGCCGCCTGAGCGGACCGGCCCTCACGAACCGTTCGCGTGGTCCTCCGACGCGAGGACAGGCCCGGGACGACCGGGCCCTTTTTTCGTCCGCGGGCCGGGTGCCGCCGGGCCGGTCCCCGGCGGACGCAGCGAACGCACCAGCGGCGAGAAGTACCGGGCGTCGAGTTCGAGCCCGGGATCGAGCTCGAGCGCCTCGGCGAGCGCCCGGCGCGCGCTGTCGAGGTCGGCGGGGGTACCTCCGGTCCGCGACTTGGCCGCCAGCACGCACGCGAGCACCGCGTGCAGCGTCGCCGATCGGGGCGCCCGCTCGATCAGGGCCTCGAATCGGGCCTCGGCCGCCGGGTAGTCGCCTTCGAGGTAGGCGCGCACCGCGTCCCGGAGCGCCCGGCGCGAGATCCGTCCCGTCACGGGGCGCGACGGAGGGGAGCGCCTTTCCCCTCCGCTCGCGGGGGGCGCCAGCCGGGCGGTGCAGGCCTCCCGGAGCGCGCGCCGGCGAGCCGCGAGCAGCGGAAGGTCCTCGAGCTCTCCCGACTCCTCCGACCGCCGGAAGGCCTCGAGGGCGCCCGCGCAATCGCCGGAGTCGTGCAGCGCGGCCCCGAGATGGAAGTACGGCGTGTAGCGGAGGTAGTTGTTTCCGTACGTCCGGTAGTAACCCGGCTCCGGGCGCATCCGGATCGCCTCGCGGAACCGGCCGGCCGCCGTTTCCGGGTCGCCCGATTCGAGCGCTTCCACTCCGTCGAGATAGTGGTCGTACCACTCGCCGCGGCCGAGCCCGGCGGAAAGGAGGGCGAGCAGGATGGCTGCCGCGGCGGCCTTTCGCATCCTCGGCCTCAGAACCGATAGATCGTCGACGCCACCATCGTCGCGCTGTCGCGCGAACGGTCGACGGCGAAGTCGAACTGGATTCGGTCGAGGGTCACGCCGACGCCGGCGCTGTAGTGCGTCAGATCGTCCCCGGCGGGGAAGACCTGGTCCAGCCCGGGGGCCGTCGAGCGGATGCGATGGTCCGGATCGGTCCAGACGCCGATGCGGGCAGCGACCGGAACGCTGCCGGCGAGGAAGAGCTTCTCCACGCCGAAGTGGATCTCCGTACCGTCATCCACGGCGAACGGCGTCTCCCGGTCGGGAAAGGTGATTCGATTGAGGCCGGCGATGTAACCCTCGAGCAGATCGGAGTACTCCACACGCACCGCGTCGAGGAAGAAGGTCAGAGGCTCCGTCGGGCGAAACGCGACCCCGATTCCGTAG
The DNA here is from genome assembly GCA_003696075.1 of Acidobacteriota bacterium. Taxonomy (NCBI): domain Bacteria; kingdom Pseudomonadati; phylum Acidobacteriota; species Acidobacteriota bacterium. The sequence goes on along the minus strand of RFHH01000170.1, from coordinate 10,378 downwards.
GAGTCCGGCGTCGCGATCTTGTTGGCGAATTCGGCGCCGAACTGCTCCCGCACGGATGGCGCGTTGGCACCCACCTCCGGCACGGTTTCTCTGACCTCGAACCGGAGGCCACGCCGGTAAACGGCTCCGAAGCTCAGGTGGTCGGTCGGACGCCACAGGATCCCCACGTTCGCCCCGAGAGCCGTGTCGGAATCGTCGATACGCGTGGCATAGTCGAGGACCGGAACGGAGTCGGTGACACTTCGGTCTCGGAAGAGATTGTCCGTCCTTCCGTCGATGTCGATTCTGCCGAAGACGGCCGTCAGACCGATGGAAAACCGCCGGTGGAGTGCGACGGAAACGGCGACGTTGTACTGCTCGATCTTCGTCGCCACATCGGCTTCCGCGATGGCTTCTTGATCGACCACCTCCGTGCCGGCCGGAACGGGCCGACCGTCCGGCCCGACGTCGAAGACGCGCCGCAGGCCGGTCACGCTGAACGAGTTCTTCGCCCGGGCCCTGACATCGAGGCTCTCCATCCGGGAAAAGCCGAACGACACGAGGCGTCCCGGAAGCACGTACGACAGGAAAGCCGGCCGGACCGCCCCCGCCGGATCGACGTCGGCCCCCGCGGCGAGCGTCCCGGTGAACACGTTGGTGTCGAGCGGCACGCTGATCCGCGTCGCCGAGGCATCGTGCGAGAAGGCCCTCAACTCGGCGAACAGTTCCGGCCGCCGCAACCGGGCGAGGCCCGCGGGGTTCGCCTGGGCCGCGCTGGAGTCGTCGGCGAGCGAGATGAAGGCCCCGCCGATCCCCAGGGCGCGGCCGCCGGGGTTCTGCAGGTTGAACGGGAAGTCGCGGAAGATTTCCTCGTCCGTGAGCGCGAGGGCGCCGGCCGACGACGCGACAGCGGCCCCGAGACACCAGACGGCACAGCGGATCATCCTGGTCGGGCTCATTCTTCCTCCAGCACCACACCCTCACGCGAGAGGTTTTCTTCGATCCACCGGGCGAACCCTCCGACACCCATCGGCCGGGCGAGGACCGTTCGATCCCTCGCGCGGACTTCGGCTTCGATCGTGAGCGGATCGACCGCCGACGGGTGGGCGAGTTCGATCGCGTAGCGGCCCGGGGGCAGGACGAGCTCTCCCGGCACGAGCTGGCCCGCGGGCAGGACGCTCCCATCGTCCAGCCTCCGGATCGCGAGCACCCTGGCCCAGGGTGTGACGTCCAGGCGCAGTCGGCCGGGCGGAGGCGGCGCGGCTGGCCGGCCGGCTCTCCGCGGGGCGGTCGCCGGCGCCGCCGCCGGGCGTCCGTCGGCCCGAGAGCGATCCTTCCCGGTGCCGGAGCGGCGATCCGCCTTCCCCTCGGCGGCTGCGCTCCCTCTCGCGGGAGGCGCGGGCGCGGGTCCGCGGCGGAGCCCCGGCGCGGTCCTGGACCGCCGGCCCGGCTCGGCTCCGCTCGCCACGGGGCGCTCGGGACGGCGCTGCGGCGGGTGGCGCTCGATCGACAGCGGCACGTCAGGCGCGCCCGAGCGCGACCCGGCCGTGTACCACAACCCCGCGATTCCGGCGGCGATCGCCAGGCTACCGAGCAGTGCGGCTGTCCAGCGGCGCCTGCGGACGGGCGGCGGCTCCGCGATCGTCGCGTCTTCGTCGGGCAGGCCGGTTCGAACGGTAGCTTCTCCCGACAGCGCCCGCGCGATGCGCTCTTGAAGCTGCCGCGCTCGGTCCCCGGCGAGCTCCTTGCCGACGGCGTCGAGCTCTCGCTTCATTTCGCGGGCCGTCCGGAACCGCTTCTCCCGATCCTTGGCGAGCGACTTGGCGACCAGGCGCGCCAGCCGCGGGGGCAGCACCGTGGCGAGGCGATCGAAGCCGGCAGGGGGCTCGTTGAGGATCCGGTGCAGTGTCACGCCGATGTGTTCGCCGGAGAAAGGACGCCGGCCGAAGAGAAGCTCGTAGAGGATCACCCCGGCGGCGAACAGATCCGACCTCCCGTCGAGGTCCTTCTGCGCCCTGACCTGTTCCGGGGACATGTAGTCGACGGTCCCGATGATCGTTCCCGTCCGCGTGGCCTCCGAGCTGGCCAGCTTCGCCACCCCGAAATCGAGGATCTTCACCGCGCCGGTGGAGGTGAGGAAGATGTTGGCCGGCTTGATGTCGCGATGAACGATGCCGGCGCGGTGCGCGAAGTCGAGGCCATCGCAGATCTGGGCCACGATCTGGATCCGGCGGTCGATCGGCGGCAAGTCCCCGGAGGCGATGAGGCGGCCCAGATCGGTACCCTCCATCAGCTCCATCGCGATGAAGGGCCGGCCCTCTTCCTCGCCGAGCTCGTGAATCGTGACGATGTTGGGGTGGTGGAGGCGCCCCGCGGCCTTGGCTTCCCGCAGGAATCGGAGGGTGTCTTCTTCCGATCCCTTTCCTCCCGGCAGGACCATCGTCTTGAGCGCAACTTCGCGCTCGAGGATGGTGTCGTAGGCGCGGTAGACGACACCCATCGCTCCGCGCCCGAGCTCGCCGCGGATCTCGTACTTGCCGAGGCAGGAGACCGCCATCTGAGGAATGAATAAAGAGGGCGGTCAGCACCGGCAATTGCCGTTCAGGACCGCTGATCCAGGAGATCGCCGAAAGCCCGGTCGATCGTATCGAAACGGAACAGGAACCCGGATCTCTCAGCGGCGCGGGGCACCGCCCGGCGGCTGGCGACCAGCTCCGCAGCGAATCCCCCGACCGCGGCGAAAAGCGCCCATCGCGGGGTCCAAAGGAAGGCCGGACGGTGAAGCGCCTCGGCGAGGCGCCGGCTGAAGTCCGCCTGGCGAACGGGGTGCGGCGCCGTCACGTTGACCGGGCCCGCCAGATCGCCGTCCAGGACGTGGAGAATCAGCCGCACGGCGTCGTCGACGTGCACCCAAGCCCACCACTGGCGCCCGCTTCCCAGGCGCCCTCCGAGCCCGAGGCGGTGGGCCCGCATCATCGGCGGCAAGGCGCCCCCTTCCGCTCCCAGGACGATCCCGAACCGCAGGAGCGCCACGCGTGCCCCCCACCGCTCCGCGGCTCTCGCCTCGGCTTCCCAGTCCCGGCACAGCCGCGCGAGGAAATCTCCACCCGGCCCGACCTCTTCCCCGACCACCTCCTCGCCGCGGTCGCCGTAGTAGCCGACGGCGCTCGCCGACAGCAGCACCTCAGGTGGGCGGTCCTGGCGTCCGAGCGCCCCCACCAGCGCCGCCGTTCCGGCGATCCGGCTGTCGCGGATGGCGCGCCGGCGGCGTGCGGTCCAACGTCCTGCAACCGGTTCGCCGGCGAGATTGACGGCGGCGTCGAGTCCGCTGGGAAGGGCTTCGGGCGCCGGCGGCGGCCAGGGATGGACGGCCTTCGCCCCCGGCACGGCGCGCCGCGCCGCCTCGGGGCGCCGGGACGCCACGTGCACCTCGTCCCCGCGCCGCGCCAGCGCCTCCGACAGGCGCCTTCCGACAAACCCCGTTCCACCGGTGACGAGCACCTTCATCCGCATCCCCCGGAAGCGGGAAGCCCGCCGGTGTCATAGCATGTCACCGTGCCGCGACGCTTCATCGAACTTCCCGGAGGCGTGCGGATCCCGCTGGCCGAGATCCAGTTCATGTTCGGCCCGGCCAGCGGGCCCGGCGGCCAGCACGTGAACCGCGCCCACACCCGCGTGGAACTGCGGTTCGACATCGCGGGGTCGCCCAGCCTTCCCGATCCGGTCCGGGCCCGCCTGCTGGAGCGGCTCGCCGGCAGGCTCGACCCGCCAGGGGTGCTGGCGGTCCGTTCCCAGCGGACACGGAGCCAACACCGGAACCGGGAGGACGCGCTCGAGCGGATGATCGCGATCCTCACCGCGGCGCTGGCGCCTCGCCGGCCGCGGGTGGCGACGTCGCCGCCGCCGGCCGCCCGCGCCCGGCGGCTCGCCGAGAAAAAGCGCCGGTCGGCGCTCAAACGGGAACGCCGGACTCCTCCGGAGGAAGACTGATCCCGGCTCATGCCGCGCCTTCCTCGCCGGCACTGCCGAGCAGTGCCCCCGCGAACGCCCCGGCATTCCGGACGAACAGCACCGTGCCGAGTCCCGAGGCCAGCTCCTCGAGCCGGCCCGCATACTCGCGCTCGCGTCCCGCCTCGACCTCGCGCAGCCCCATCAGGACGACGTCCGCACCGCGCGAGACCTCGTGGATCAGTTCGATGACCGGCCGGCCTTCCGGCTTCAGGATCACCTTCGTCTCGGCGTCGATGCGAACCGCCCGTAGCATGCGCCCGAGGGCGGAGCGGTTGCGTTCCGCCATCATCTCGTTCGTCGCGATGCTCATCACGCCGATCCGCGCCCGCCTCCACTCCGGGTTTCGCGACAGCAGATGGGCGAACATCAGCAGGAGATCGCCGTTCCGCTGCAGCCCTCCCCACCAGACGTGGATCTCCTGCCGCCGGCCCCCGCCGGGCGATCCGGCGAGGCGTGCGATGACGGACGACTTCCCGAGCATCGCCAGGCGCCGGACGATCCGAAGAGTCGCCGCTCTCCGCTCCGGCTTCTCGCTCCAGCCGAACATGACGGTATTCGAGTGGATGCCGGCGATGCCGTTGCTCTGCGCGACCGCGATCGCGCCCTCTTCGAAGTCGGGAACGGCGTCGACCTCGGCGAACCCCATGACGCCCAGGTTTTCGATCTCCTCGTCCAGACGCGCCCGCTCGCCGTCGAGTTCCGGCGCGAGTGTCTCGATCGGCCCCACGACCAGTTTGGCGACCGTGAGGATTCCGCGCTCCTGGTTGAGCCAGGCGGCGTACCGGACGAGTTCCGCCCGGCGGGCGGGGTCGCCTGCGAACAGCAGGATGTGCGGGCGCCAGTTCCTCGGATCTTCCGGGAGTCTCTTGAGCTTGAGGACGGCGGCGCGGACGAGCCCGACGAGGGCGCCCCGGCGGAGATCGCCCCAGCTGGCGCTCATCTCCCGCCGGCGCATCGCCAGGTAGACCGCCGCCTCCACAATGATCGCCGCGACGCACGCCCATCGGCTGATCAGGAACATGACCCACACGCAGGCCGCGGCGCCGGCGATGGAAACGTACCAGGGGGTCCGCATCAGGGGGCGGAACGACGGATCTCCGCCCAGCTCCTCCAGGCCGGCGACGAGGTTGACCATCCCGTAGGTCGTGAGGAAGAACATCGTCAACACCGGGGCGACTTCGTCGAGACCTCCCAGGGCGACAGCCGCCAGGGCGACCCCGGTGGAGAGGGCGAGTGCCGGCGCGCTCGACCTGCCCGACCTCTGTCCCCGCCGCGATCCGCCCAACCATCGCGGGAGAACGCGGTCATCCACCATGGCGTCGAGCGTGCGCGGCGCCCCCAGAATGCTGCCCACCGCCGAGGAAAAGATCGCGCCCCAGAGACCGGGGAAAATCAGGAAGGCCCCGCGTCCGGCGAGCGAGAACCAGATCAGCGTGTCGCGCGCCAGCCGCTTCGAGTCGGCCGCGAACGCGAGCGCGATCGGCACGGCGAGGTAGACGAAAAACCCCACGAGGCTCGCGGCGAGCGTGCCGCGGGGAATCGCCCGGCGAGGATCGGCGAGATCGCCGGAGAGGCTCACTCCGGCCATGATTCCGGTCACCGCCGGGAAGAAGACCGCGAAGACGCTCCAGTAGTCCTGCCCGCCCGGAATCCCTTCCCAGGCGACGGGAGAGGTCCCCGCGTGCCGGATCACCGAGACGGCCAGCACGACGAGCGAGAGCCCGATCGCCGCCATGATCGGGAGCTGCAGCTTCAGCGCCGCCTCGGCGCTCCGGGAGGCCAAGGCTCCGACGGCCAGCACCACCACGGCCGCCGCCGGCGCCAGGGGGACTCCGGGCCATGCGATCCGCAGGCTCTCGACGAACCCGTAGGCGTACAGCGTGACGGAGAAGGTCTGGGCGAGGAAGAGCGGAATGCCGATCGCCGCCCCGATCTCGATCCCCAGGCTGCGGGAGATGATGTAGTAGGCGCCGCCCGCCCCGACCCGCATGTTCGTCGCCACGGAGCACAGCGACAGGGCGGTGGCCAAGGTGATCAGATCGGCGAGGACGACGATCGAAAGGGCCCGGGGCAGCCCCACGTTCCCCACGACCCAGCCGAGCCGCAGGTACAGGATCACCCCGAGGATCGTGAGGATGGACGGGGTGAAGACGCCCAGGAAAGCCCCGAGGCCGTCACCGCGCGGGCCACGCCGCCGCCCCCGCGCCCCGGCCCGCCGTCCGAAGGAGCGCCGGCGTCGGAGCGCACCCTGCCAAGCACGCAAGCGGCATCCCCCTGTGGGCGCCGGCCGGATCCGCCGCCGGGCCGGGGCGAGGCTAGCAGATCGGCGCGTATCCGGTCGTCTGGGCCGGACATCCCGGCCGGAATCGGGACACCCGCGCGCGGATGCGTCCGGCTCGAAAAACGGCAAAACCCGATCTTGCAGCGTGTTGCCCGGTGGCGGGAGGCTTGCACCCGGCCGGGCCGGCCGGCGGCCACGCGGCGGCGGTCTGCCCGCGCCCGGCTCGCCAGGTCGATGGAGATCGCCCATGCGACGGACCCTCGCGGGATGGTTGGGCCTTGCGCTGATCCTCGTCGCCGCTCCCGCCGGGGCGGCCGAGCTGGCTCCCGATGTCCTCGAGTGGCTGCGCGACGGGTTCCTTCTCGACATGAGGGGCGACTTCGTGGTGACGCTCCGCGCCCCGCTCGACGAGTCCGACCGGACCTACCTCCTCGCGCGGGCGGAGAACACGCGCGAGTTCCCCTCGCTGGGGATGATCGCGGTCAATCTCCCCGCGCGGGAGCTGCCGCGGTGGGCGGCGCACGAGAAGGTCGCCTCGATCAGCCTGGACCGCCGCGTCGGCGCCTTCTCCGAAGGGGTCGCGCTGCGGCGGGTGACCGGCGTGCGGGAGGCCGCCCGGCTGTTCGGCGTCGACGGGAGCGGCATCGCGGTGGCGCTGCTCGACTCGGGGCTGGCGGATCATCCGGACCTCCCCGCCGCGACGAAGGTCAGCTTCGTGCCGGACGAACCGCCGGACGACGTCTTCGGGCACGGCACCTTCGTCGCCGGTGTGATCGCCGGGCGGAACGGGCGCGGCGACAAGGAAGAGCGTCGGGCGGGTCTGGCGCCGGGCGCCTCGATCGTCTCGGTGAAGGTCCTGGACGGTTCGGGAGCCGGGCGGGCCTCCTGGGTCCTGGCCGGCGTCGAGTGGATCCTCGCCAAGAAAGACGAGTTCGGGATCCGTGTGGCGAACATGAGCTTCGGCGGCGCCAGCCCGGAGTCGTACCGGACCGATCCCCTGTGCCTCGCCGTGGAGCGGCTGCACGACGCGGGGATCGTGGTGGTCGCGGCGGCAGGGAACCTGGGAAGGACCGATGACGGACGTCGCGCCTTCGGTTCGATCACGACACCGGGCCTTTGCCCGCACGCGATCACGGCCGGTGCCGCGGAGAGCGGGAAAAAGCGCCAGCGCTCCGACGACCGGGTCGCGCCGTACTCGTCGCGCGGGCCGACGCGCGGCTACGATCCGCTTCGCGACCGCTACGACCATCTGCTCAAGCCGGAGATCGTCGCACCCGGTAGCGCCGTCGTGTCGACGGCCGCTCGGGGGAGTTTCCTGGCGGAGCGGTACCCGCGACGCCTCTCCTTCGCCGGAGAAAAGATGGACAAGCGGCGCGTCTACATGAGACTCGACGGAACCTCCGTCGCCGCAGCGGTCACGTCAGGGGTCGCCGCGCTGATGCTGGAGGCCAACCCGCGCCTTTCTCCCGAGGCGGTGAAGGCGGCGCTCATGGAAACCGCCCAGACGCTTCCCGGCTTCTCGGTGTTCGAGCAGGGGGCCGGCCTGCTCAACGCCGAGGGGGCCGTGCGCCTGGCGGCCCTCATCGGCTCGCGGGAGATCCGGGAGGACGAGAAGTCCCGTCACCGGGAAGCGGAAGAGGAGGCGCACGGCCTGGGCGTCCTGCGGGCGATCGTCGCCAGCGATCCGTGGGCGCCGGTTTCGGTGATCGGAGAGGAGACCTTCCGCTGGTCGTCGGGCACGGTCCTCGTCCCGGCAGCCGACGGTGAGGGCGTCGTCCCCGCCGGCGGCTCTCTGTTCGTGGACGGCGTGTTGATGTCGGGCGGCATCCTGTTTGCCGACGGGATCCTGTTCGCCGACGGGATCCTCTTCGCCGATGGGATCCTGTTCGCCGACCTGTCGGCGGCGGTGCGTGAAGGGGAGGCGGTGCCACCCCTGACACCGTCCGGGCTGGTGAACGCCTCCCGCGTCAGGCTGAGCGACGCTTCGGCGGTCGGGAGCGGCCTGCTGCGCCTCCCGGAGCCACCCGGCGACACGACGGCGCTTTTCGCGGCGGGGATCCTCTTCGCCGATCGCGGCCTGCGGGCCTCCGGGCTGCGCAGCGGAAGTCCGGCGGACCTCGGCGGCGGGCTTTTCGCGGCCGGCGCGCTGCTCGACGCCGCCGAGCTGTCGGCGCTCGGCCCCCGGGACGCGCGTGCCGCCGTGCTCGGGGCGGGGGCGCCGTAGCGCGCGGCCTTCACGGCTGTTCGCCCTCCGCCGCGCCGCACCGGCGCGCTTGACTCCCCGCCGTTTCGCGGTACCGGTGCGGGCAGGATGGACGCCCGCCCGCGCAGATCCTGGAGCACGGATCCGGAGCGCAGCGTCGGCAGCGTGTTGCGCCGGCTCGGAAGGGAGCTGGGCGCCTGCCCGGATGCGGTGCGCGCCGTGAGAAGCCGCCTCGAGGCCGCCGGGATCGATCCGCACGAGGAGGCCGGCCCGTACCTCTTCGCGATCCGTGCCGCGCTCCGGAGAGAGACGGAACGGCGTGCGGACCTCCACCGCGTGAGGCACTACCTGGACTCCGTGCGCCGGCGGCTCGAGCGGCAGGAGACCGGCTCGCCTTCGGAGCGGCGCATCCTCGAAAAGCTCCGGCTCGGGCTCGAGGAGCGCCTGCGCGCCCTCGACGGACCTCCCCCGGCGCCTTCCTCCGGCCCCGCCCGCCGTCCCGCCATCTGACGGCGCAGCCGCTTCCGTACCGGTGATAGATTCGGCGCCATGACGGCCCGTGCGGGACGCATCGCCGCCGCCCTGATCGCGGCGTGCGGCTTGTCGTGCGCGACCGCCGGGGCGCCGCGGCCGGATGGCCCCACGTCCTGGGGAGCGGCGCTACGGCGGGCCGCGCGCGATCGCGGCACCTGGGTCCCCGCGGCCGGTGCGGCCCTCGTCGCCGCCGGCGGCTGGGACGCCCGGATCTCGCGGTGGGCCACGCGGAAAGCGCCGCTCTTCGGCTCACCGGCGCGGGCGAGCCGATGGAGCGACCGCCTGCGAGGAGCGGCGCATCTCGGGATGGACGCCGCCGCCCTCGCCGTTCCCGGTTCGTGGCGGGTGAAAGGGGGCCGCCTGCTCCTCGATCACGCCGCCGCCGTGACCGCGACATCGCTCACCGCCGGGCTCAAGCGCGCCACCCGGCGCCGCCGGCCCGACGGGTCGGACCGGGAGAGCTTTCCATCGGGGCACGCGTCGCGGGCCTTCGCCTATGCCGCGGCGGGCCGGGTGGACCTCGAGGAATCGGCGCTGCCGCCGGGTTGGAGGTGCGCCTTGGGCGCGGGACTCACCGCTCTCGCCGCGGGAACCGCATGGGCGCGGGTGGAGGCCGGGGTCCACTTCCCCACGGACGTGCTGGCAGGCGCGGCTCTCGGGAACTTCACCGCCCGGGTGATGCACGAGCGGTTCGCAGGGCGCGGGCGGGAGGTGTCGGTGGCGGTCGACCGGCGTCGCGGCGGCTGGAGCGTCGGCGTGACGCTCTTGTGGGGCGCGCCTCCGCCCCGGTAGACGAAGGGCCCGCGCCCCTGGTGGGACGCGGGCCCTGCCCGATCCGCGCTTCAGAAGACGATGTTGAACAGCAGCGTCTTCCGGTCGTTCTTCGCCTGGCCGGTGGGCACCGACGTTTCCTTCCAGTATTCGAGGGAAACGTTGATGTTCTGGCGGATGTAGGCGGTCACGTTCGCCACGATCGAATCGACGGAGTCGTTCCCGTCGTTCGACTCGACCGACTGGTAGCGGAGGAGCGGCACGATCGGGGTGTCACCCTCGGCGTTGATCACGTAGAAGCCCTGGATGTAGTACGCCGCATTCGACTGGTCACCGGTGATCACATCGTTGACCGGGTCGTAGACGTCGTCCTTGGCGTCCATGTACATCCCCTGGATGTACAGGTTCCCCTGCTCGACCTGGAAGTCGATCCCGGTGCGGCTGTAGTCCACGGTGGATGCCGCATTGCCGCCGAGGAGATCGCCGCCGACCGAACCATCGACATAGAAGCCGCCGATGGTGAACCAGGGGAAGTCATAGGCGAGCCGGATCGCCGCATCCTTCTCGTCGGCTCCCATCGGGTCCTTCGTTCCGGACGC
>RFHH01000169.1 GCA_003696075.1 Acidobacteriota bacterium | reverse complement strand
GAGCTGGCCGCGGAGATCGGGGCGCGCCGAACGAACGAGTCCTACCTCCCCGGTGTCGTGTTGCCGCCGGCCGTCACGGTGTCGGCCGACCTGGCGGAGGTCGTGCGGGGAGCCGCGATGACGGTGCTCGCCGTCCCCACGCAGCGGCTGAGGGGACTCCTCGAGACCCACCGGGAGGCGCCCTGGCCCTCGGCGCCGATCGCCATCGCCTGCAAGGGGATCGAGGTGGGGACGCGGGCGCTCCCCAGCCGCATCGTCGAGGAAACGCTCGGCGAGGCCGCCGGGGGGAGGGTCGTGGTCCTTTCCGGGCCCTCGTTCGCCGCGGAGCTGGCCGCCGGCGAGCCGACGGCGGTGGTGGCGGCCTCCGCCGACCGGGAGGCGGCGGGAGCGGTCCAGCGGCGGCTGAGCCTCCGCAACCTGAGGGTCTACACCTCGTCCGATCCTCTGGGCGTCCAGTTGGCGGCCGCCCTCAAGAACGTCGTCGCGATCGCCGCCGGAATCGCCGACGGCCTCGGGCACGGGTCGAACACCGCGGCGGCTCTCATCACCCGTTCCCTGGCCGAGATCGCGCGTCTCGGCGTGGCGCTCGGCGCGCGCCGGGAAACGTTCGCCGGGCTGGCGGGCGTGGGGGATCTGGTGTTGACCTGCACCGGGGGCCTTTCGAGGAACCGGCACGTGGGCCGGGAGCTGGGCCGGGGCCGCAGTCTGGCCGATGTTCTGGGTGAGATGCAGATGGTCGCCGAGGGGGTGGAGACCTCCAGGGCGGCGCGCGAGCTGGCGGCGGAGGCCGGAGTCGAGATGCCGATCGTCGAGCAGGTGCACGCCGTCCTGTTCCGCGGAAAAGCCCCGGCGGACGCCCTGAGAGAGCTGCTCTCTCGCCCCCTCAAGGCGGAGGACGAGGAGGCGCCCTCCCCGTGATCGACACCCACTGCCACCTTTTGCCGGGAATCGACGACGGGCCGGCGGACCTGGAGCGTGCCCTGGGCATGGCGAGGATCGCCGTCGAAGACGGCGTCCGCACGGCGATCGTCACCCCGCACATGAGAGAGGGACTGTTCCTGAACGAACGTCCCGCGATCCTCGAAGCGGTCGACCGGTTCCGCGAAGCGCTCGCCGCTCACGACATCCCGCTCCGGATCGTTCCCGGCTCCGAAGTGCATCTGGGCCCGCGCCTCGCGGAGAGGATCTCCGCCGGGCGGCTGATGACCTACGGCGACGCGGGCCGGTACCTCCTTCTCGAATGCCCGGACCGGGCCCGGCCCCCGCGACTGGAGGAGACGATCTTCGAGCTGCGCGTCGCCGGCGTGACGCCGGTTCTCGCGCACCCGGAGCGGATCCGCCACTTTCGCGACGATCCGGAGAGCTACGAGGAGATGCTTCGCTTGGGCGCCCTCGGGCAGATCACCGCGTCGAGCCTGCTCGGCACCTTCGGGCCGGCGATCCGCTCCCTTTCCGAGGAGTGGGTGCGCCGGGGTTTGGTGCACCTTCTCGGCAGCGACGCCCACGACCGGTCCTACCGACCGCCGCGCCTCGCGGCCGCCCGCCGCCGATGGGCGGAACTCGCCGGGGAGGAGAGCGCGAGGCTGGCCACGGAGGTGTGGCCCGAGGCGCTGATCGAGGGAGCGGCGATCGAGCCCCCGGAGCCGCGGCCCCCGGAACGGAGGTCGCTGTGGCGAAGATGGTTCGGCGCGAGTTGACCCTTCGGGAAAGGCGCACGTATGCTGCCCGGCGCCCGCGCCCAGCCGGCGCATCGGGGGGCGCGACGCCGGCGGCCGGCGGAGGAAGGACGATGATCGAGCGACGGTTCCGTCGGTGGCGCGTCGTGGCGGCGATCGCGGTCGCCGCCGGGCTGGCGGGCTGCGCCGCCGGCCCGGCACCGCGTCCGCGCGAGCGCGGTCCGCTCGCGCACTACCAGATGGCGCGGATGTACTTCGGGCAGGGGAAGATCCCGGAGGCCCTGGAAGAGATCGACCGTTCGCTCGAGCTCGACGACTCGCTCCCCCAGGTCCACTTCTACAAGGGCTTCATCTTCTGGTCGCTCGAGCGCTGGGAAGAGGCGGCCCGTTCCTTCGAGCGCGCCGTCGCGATCCACCCTTACTACACCGACGCGCGGATGTACCTGGCGACGTGCTACGAGAATCTCGGCCGCCCGGACGACGCGCTGGCGGAGCTGGATGAGGCCCTTCACGACCGGACCTATCCCTATCCGGAGAAGATCCACCTGAACAAAGGACTGATCCTGTTCCGCCAGGGACGCTCGGGGGAGGCGCTGCGGGAGCTGCGGCGGGCCGTCGAGATCCGGCCGAAGTACCACCGCGCCCACTACGAGATGGCGAAGGTTCTCGAGAGCATGGGGCGCGGTGAAGAAGCGCTCGAGGCGTTCGCGGCCGCGGCCCCCGGCTACGAGGAGGACCCGGGCTTCCACTACCGCTACGGCGCGGCGCTGTTCCGGGCGGGACGGCGCGAGGAGGCGGGGAAGGAGCTGCGGCGGGCCATCGAACTCGCCCCGGGCTCCGAGACGGCGGCCAAGGCGCGCGACCTGCTCGAGGTGATCGGTTGATGTTCGACCGCGTCCGGAAGCGGCTCCGCGAAGGTCTGGGCCGCACGCGGCAGGCGGTGGCGCAGGGGCTCGCGCGGGTCGCGCGCCCCGGCCGCCGGATCGACCGGGAACTCCTGGACGAGGTCGAGGAGATCCTCGTCGAAGCGGACCTCGGGCCCGAGCTGGCCTCCGAGCTGGTCGTCCGGATCGAATCGAAAGCGCGGGGCCGGACGGTGGCCGGGGCGGAAGAGCTCCTGGAACTCGTCCGCGAGGAGTTGCGGCCGCTCTTGCCCGAGGCACGGGAGAGCCCGGGGGAGACGGCGCGCCCGACGGTGGTGCTGGTGGCCGGCGTCAACGGCTCGGGGAAGACCACCACGGCCGGAAAGCTGGCGGCGCGCTGGGCGGGCGAGGGACGCCGCGTCGTCCTGGCGGCGGCCGACACGTTCCGGGCGGCCGCCGTCGAGCAGCTCGTCGCCTGGGCCGAGCGCGCCGGGGCGCGGATCGTCCGTGCCGGGCCGGGTGCCGATCCGGCGGCCGTGGCGTTCGACGCCTGCGCCGCGGGTGCCGCGAGCGGAGCCGACCGGGTGATCGTGGACACCGCCGGGCGCCTCCACACGAGGCGTCCCCTCATGGACGAGCTCACCAAGATCGCTCGAGCCGTGGGCAAGGCCGTCGCCGGTGCTCCCCACGAGACGCTGCTCGTGGTCGACGGGACCACGGGGCGGAATGCCGTGGTGCAGGCGCGCGAGTTCGCCCGGGCGCTCGACCTGACGGGGCTGGTGGTGACGAAACTCGACGGAACGGCCCGAGGCGGTGCCGTGATCGGAATCGGGCGCGAGCTCGGGCTGCCCGTCCGGTACGTCGGAGTCGGGGAACGACCGGAGGATCTGCTCGATTTCGACCCCGACGAGTTCCTGTCGGGTCTGCTCCTCCCCCCCGACGCGGAACCGGCGGCGGGCCGTCCGTGAGCCGAGCCGAGGACCTCCTTTTCCTCCGACGGGCGATCGAGCTGGCCGATCGCGCCGGCCGCGCCGCCGCTCCGAACCCGCGCGTCGGGGCCGTGATCGTCCGCGGGTCGGAGGTGGTGGGCGAGGGGTGGCACGAGCGAGCCGGGGAAGCCCACGCCGAGGTGCGGGCCCTCGAAGCGGCGGGACCCGAGGCCGCCGGGGCGACGCTGTACGCGTCCCTCGAGCCCTGCGCGCACACGGGGCGGACTCCTCCCTGCTGCCGCGCGATCGCCGCCGCCGGGATCGCGCGCGTCGTCGTCCCTCTGGTCGATCCCGATCCGCGCGTCAACGGCCGCGGGCTGGCCGCGCTGCGGGAGGCGGGGATCGCGACGGAACTGGCGGGAGACCCGGAGGTGACGGCGGCGGCGCGTCGCGTTCTCGAGGACTACCTGGTGCACCGGGCCGAGGGGCGCGCGTTTCTCGTGTGGAAGGTGGCGGCGAGTCTCGATGGGCGGATCGCCGACGCCGCCGGGATGGCCCGCTGGATCACCGGCCCCGCCGCGCGCGAGCGCGGCCGTTCGCTTCGCGACCGATTCGGGGCGGTGATCGTCGGCGCGGGGACGATCGCCGCCGACGACCCGATCCTTCTCCCGCCGACGAGGCCGCCGGAAGGGGGGCCGTTCCTGCGATGTGTGATCGACGGCCGGCTGCGGGTCGATCCCGGCGCGAGGATCTTCGACGACTCCTCGGCTCCCGTCGTCGTCTACACCCGTGACGACGTCGACCCGCAGCGCGCCGCGGCGGTCGAGGCGCGGGGGGCGGAGGTCGTCAGAACGCCGGCAGGCCCGGACGGGAGGATCCGCCCGGAAGCGGTGCTCGCCGATCTGGCCCGCCGGGACGTCCTCGGGGCCGTCCTGGAAGGGGGCGGCAGCACGGCGGGTCCCTTCCTCGCTGCCGGCGTGGTGGACAAGGTTTTGTGGTTCTCGGCGGCCCGGATCCTGGGCGCCGGAGGGCGTCCGGCGGTCGGCGAGGTTTCGTTCCCGCTGGGCGAGAGCCCTCGCTTCCGCATTGCGGGGCTGGAGCGGATCGGAGAGGATGTGCTCCTGACGCTCGAGCGCGAGCGTTCCGAGGAGCCGTGTTCACCGGACTCGTCCGCGACATAGGAAGGGTCGCGGCCGCGCGCGCCGCGGCCGGGGGCATGCGGATCGCCATCCGCCACGCCCTGCCCGGGGGGCCGCTGGCCCGCGGGGAGAGCGTGGCGGTCGACGGCTGCTGCCTGACGGCGCTCGCCGTCGCCCCTGGGCGCTTCGAGGCCGACCTTTCGCCCGAGACGCTGGCGCGCACGGGAGGGCCGGACCGCTGGCGCACAGGCCGGCGGGTGAACCTGGAGCGGGCGGCGCGCCTCGGTGACCGTCTGGGAGGCCACATCGTGCAAGGCCACCTGGACGGGCTCGTGAGGCTGCTCTCGCGGCGGGACCTGCCCGATGGCTCGGCGGTGATCCGGGTGGAGCTGCCGGCGGAGGCGGCGCACCTGGTGTGCGAGAAGGGCTCGGTGGCGCTCGACGGGGTGAGCCTCACGGTCGCCCGCCTCGGGACGGGATGGTTCGAGGTGGCCCTCATCCCCGAGACGCTGGCCGCGACCACCCTCGGGGAGCGGCGGGCCGGCGACCGGCTCGGGGTCGAATTCGACGTCTTGGCGAAGTACGCGGAGCGCGCCCTCTCCGCGCTTCGCCCGGCAGCCCGCCGCGGCCGCGGGCCGAGGTGACCGGACGATGCCCTTTGCCACCATCGAAGAAGCGCTGGCGGAGATCCGCGCCGGAAGGATGATCGTCGTCGTGGACGACGAGGAGCGGGAGAACGAGGGCGACCTCACGATCGCCGCCGAGAAGGTCACGCCCGAGGCGATCAACTTCATGGCCAAGCACGGACGCGGGCTCATCTGCCTGGCGATGACGGAGGAACGGCTGGACGAGCTGCAGATCCCCCTGATGGTCCCGGAGAACACGACGAAGTTCCAGACGGCGTTCTGCGTTTCGATCGAGGCGCGGCACGGAACGACGACCGGGATCAGCGCGGCCGACCGGGCGGCGACCGTGCGGGCAGCGATCGATCCGGCGACGCGGCCCGAGGACCTGCTGCGGCCCGGGCACATGTTCCCCTTGCGGGCGGTGAACGGGGGCGTCCTGAGACGGGCCGGGCAAACGGAGGCGGCGGTCGACCTCGCCCGCCTCGCGGGCCTGTATCCGGCCGGGGTCATCTGCGAGGTCATGAACGAGGACGGGACGATGGCCCGCGTTCCGGACCTCGAGCGCTTCTGCGCCCGGCACGGGCTGAAGATGATCACCATCGCCGACCTCATCCGGTACCGGATGGAGCACGAGCAGCTCGTCCGGCGGGTGGCATCACCCGAGCTGCCCACCGAGCACGGCCGGTTCGTCGTGCACGCTTTCGAGAACGACGTCGACTCGCAAACCCACCTGGCCCTGGTGATGGGAGAGATGCGGCCGGACGAGCCGGTGCTGGTGCGGGTGCACAGCGAGTGCCTGACCGGCGACGTGTTCGGATCCCGGCGCTGCGACTGCGGCCGGCAGCTCCAGCAGGCCATGGCAGCGATCGCCCGGGAGGGCAAGGGCGTGGTCCTCTACCTCCGCCAGGAGGGGCGGGGGATCGGCCTCGTCAACAAGCTGAAGGCCTACGAGATCCAGGAGCAGGGGCACGACACGGTGGAGGCCAACCTCGCCCTCGGGTTCCAGCCCGACCAGCGGGAGTACGGCATCGGGGCGCAGATCCTGTTCCAGCTCGGGGTGCGGAAGATCCGGCTCTTGACGAACAATCCGAGGAAGTTCGTCGCGCTGAGAGGCTACGGCCTCGAGATCGTCGAGAGGGTGCCGCTCGAGGTGCCGCCGACGGAAGAGAACCGGGACTACCTGAGAACCAAGAAGGACAAGCTGGGGCATCTCCTGCGGGGCGTGTGACCCCCCGCGACCGCTTGACGGGGCCGCCGGATCTGCTAACCTCGCGGTTTCGCGCGGGTTTCCCGCGCCCCGGGGCGATTGTGTTCGAAAGCCTGAGCGAACGCCTGCGCGGCGTGGTGGGCCGCGTGCGAGGCAGCGGCCGCATCACCGAGAAGGACCTCGACGAGGCCCTGCGGGAGATCCGTGTCGCCCTGCTCGAGGCGGACGTCGCCTACCGCGTCGTGCGCGAGTTCCTCGCCCGCGTGCGCGAGAAGTCCCTCGGGCAAGAGGTCCTCAGGAGCCTGACGCCCGGCCAGCAGGTGGTGCGGATCGTGCGGGACGAGCTGGTGCGGTTGCTCGGCGGGTCGGATGCCCGGACGCCCTTGCGGACGTCGCCCCACCCTCCGTCGGTCTACATGCTCGCGGGGCTCCAGGGATCCGGGAAAACCACGACTGCCGCCAAGCTCGGACGCTGGCTGGCGGGACGCGGCCGCCATCCCCTCGTCGCGCCGGTCGACCTGCAACGGCCCGCGGCGGTGCTGCAGGCGATCCAGGTCGCGCGCCAGGCGGGCGTCGCGGCCTTCGAGCACGACGGCACGGGAGATCCGGTGTCCCGCGCGCGGGAAGCGGTCACGGAGGCGCGCCGGCAAGGTTTCGACGTGGTGCTGCTCGACACCGCGGGACGGCTTCACGTCGACGACGACCTGATGGACGAGCTCGTGGCGATCCGGGACGCCGTCGAGCCCGTCGAGCGGCTCTATGTCGCCGATGCGATGACCGGACAGGACGCCGTGCGTTCGGCGGCGGCTTTCCACGAGCGGATCGGGCTGACGGGCGTGGTCCTGACGAAGCTCGACGGCGACGCCCGGGGTGGGGCGGCGCTGTCGGTGGCGGCGGTGACGGGCGTCCCGGTGCGTTTCGCGGGCGTCGGGGAGAAGACCGACGCGCTGGAGCCGTTCGACCCCGAGCGGATGGCGGGCCGGATTCTCGGTATGGGGGACGTGCTCGGCCTGATCGAGCGAGCCGAGGCGGCCATCGACCGGGAGGAGGCGAAGCGGATCGAGCGTTCGGTGAGGTCGCGCCAGTTCACGCTCGAGACCTTCCGCGACGCCCTGCGCCAGATGAGGCGCATGGGGCCGCTCCAGCAGATCCTCGGGATGCTTCCGGGCGCCGCCCTTCCCCCCGGCGTCGAGGTGGACGAGCGGGAGGTGGTCCGCATGGAAGCGATCATCGATTCGATGACGCGGGAAGAGCGGGCCAACTGGAGGCTGATCGACGGTTCCCGCCGGCGGCGGATCGCGCGGGGTTCCGGAACGCGGGTGCAGGACGTCAACAGACTGCTCAAGCAGTTCATGGAGATGCAAAAGATGATGAAACGGCTCGACCCGAAGCGCGGCCGGCGCGGGCTCCGCGGCCTGCTCGGGCGCTGAAGGCCGGCCGAAACCAGGAGAGGACGCTGTGCTCAAAATCAGACTCCGGCGTGAGGGTTCCCGGAACCACCCCTTCTTCCGGGTGGTCGTCTCGGACTCGCGCCGCACACCCACGGGACCGACGGTCGAGACGATCGGCTACTACGATCCCAAGGTCGATCCGCCGGCCGTGAAGTTGGATCTGGAGAGGTACCGCCACTGGATCGACCGGGGCGCCCATGCCTCCGACACGGTTCGCAGCCTGTACAAGCGCGTGGCCGGCGAGACCGGCGAGGAGAGCGCACCGTGACGCTCGACGAACGCCTCCAGAAGCTCCTGGCGGAGGTCGCGCGGGCGCTGGTCGACAATCCCGATGCGGTGAAAGTGCACGTGCGGGACGGCCGCCGGGCCACGAGGTTCGACATCGAGGTCGACGCGAAGGACCGCGGCCAGCTGATCGGCCGGGAGGGGATGACGATCAGGAGCCTTCGGACCCTGGCCTCGGTCTGCGCCACCCGTCACCGGCGTCGGTTCGAGGTCGAGGTGCCGGGCTGAGGAACCGCA
Source organism: Acidobacteriota bacterium (assembly GCA_003696075.1). NCBI lineage: Bacteria > Pseudomonadati > Acidobacteriota > Acidobacteriota bacterium. The sequence continues at coordinate 14,760 of RFHH01000169.1, read as the reverse complement.
TGGATGCCCGCGAGGGCCAGGTGCTGCTCGGCGCGATCCGCAGGCCCTGGGGCCGCCGCGGGGAGCTCCTCCTCCAGCTCGAGACGGACTGGCCGTACCTCCGGTTCCGCCCGGGCCGGACGGTCCGCATCCTCCTCGCGGGAGGGCGCGAGGTGAAGCACGAGGTGGAAGGGTTCCGGATGATCGGAGATCGCCCGCTTCTCAAGCTCGAGGGTGTCGACGGGATCGGCGAGGCCGAGAGGCTGCGCGGCGGAACGATCGTGGCCCTTCCCGACGAGCTGGAGCCCGTTCCCGGCGGCGAACCGCGCCTGGCGGACCTTCCGGGTCTCGAGGTGCTCTCCCGCAGCGGGCAGCGGCTGGGGACGGTGCGGGGGGTGCTGGAGGCCCCGGCCGCCCATCTCGCCGAGCTCGCCCTCGAGGACGGATCGCAGGTGCTGGTGCCGCTCGTGCCGCCGATCTTGACGGCCATCGATCTGGCGCGGGGGTGCCTCGTGATCGATCCGCCACCGGGACTTCTCGATCCCGGTGAAGCTCTCGTGGCCGGGGAGGGACCGTGAGCGGGCCGGGGGAGGCGGTCTCCGCGTCCGGGCGGCCCGCGCTCGAGTTCGTCGTCGTCACCATCTTCCCCGGGATGTTTCCGGGACCTCTGGCCTGGGGGGTGGTCGGCAAGGCGATGGAGCGGGGGCTCTTGCGGGTGCAGGCGCGCGATCTCCGGGAATTCGCCGACCCACCCCACCGGCAGGTCGACGATGCGCCCTTCGGCGGGGGAGCCGGTATGGTCCTCAAGCCGGAGCCGCTTTTCCGTGCGGTTCGGGCGATCCGGAGCGAGCGGCCGGAAACGCCCACAAGGGTGGTCCTCCTCGACCCGGGAGGGCGCCGTTTCGACAGCCGGCTCGCGCGCGAGCTGAGCCGGATCCCCAGGGTGGTCCTGATCTGCGGGCGCTACGAAGGGGTCGACGAGCGCGTGCGGGAGCACCTGGTGGACGATGAGATCTCGATCGGAGACTATGTTCTGTCCGGAGGCGAGCTCGCCGCGATGGTCGTCGTGGAGGCGACGGCCCGATTCGTGCCGGGAGTCGTCGGCCGGGCGGAGTCGGTGGCGGCGGACTCGTTCGAGAACCGCCGGCTGGATCACCCGCACTACACGCGGCCGGCGAGCTTCGAAGGGATGGAGGTGCCGCGTGTCCTGCTCTCCGGCGATCATGCGCGGATCGAGGCGTGGCGCCGGGAACGGGCGGAGGCGCGGACGCGGGAGCGCCGGCCCGACTTGATCGACGCCGGGTCCCCGGAAGCGGGGGCGGGCGACGAAGCGAGGAACGAGAGATGAGCGACGAGCTGATCCGGATCGTGGAAGCGCCGTACCGCAAGGCCGATGTCCCGGAGTTCGGCCCCGGCGACACGGTGAAGGTGCACGTGCGCGTCCGCGAAGGTGACAAGGAGCGGATCCAGATCTTCCAAGGGGTCGTGCTGGGGCGGAAGCATGGCACGGCCTCTCCCCGGGCGACCTTCCGGGTCCGGAAGGTCAGCGGGGGCGTGGGGGTGGAGCGGGTCTTTCCGCTGCACTCGCCGATGGTGGCGCGGATCGAGGTGGTCCGGCGCGGCCGGGTGAGGCGCGCGAAGCTGTACTACCTGCGCGGCCGTTCCGGTAAGGCCGCCCGCATCCGGGAGCGCCGCCAGGCCTGACCGTGAGCGCCGAGCGACAGCGGATCCTCGCCGAGGCGGCGGCGGCCGCGCGGCGGGGCGACTTCGCCGCCGCCGCCGAAAGCTACCGGAAGCTGCTGACGAGCTACCCGCGCGACCTGCTGGTGCGGCAGCGGTTCGGCGACGCGCTGGCGCGGGCCGGGCGCGCCGAGGAGGCGCGCGCGGTCTTCGAAGCCCTCGCCGAGAGCTATCGGGAAGCGGGACACCCGCAACGGGCTCTGGCCGCGCTCCGGCGGGCGGTCAACCTCTCGCCCGACGATCCGGAGCTGCGGGAGCGGCTCGCGGCACGCCTGCTCGAGCGGGGGTTGAAGCGCGAGGCGCGGGCGGCGCTCGAGGAGGCGGTCGCGGCCGCGCACCGCGCGGGCGATTCCCAGGCGGCTTTGCGGAGCCGGCGGGAGGTGGTGCGGCTCTTTCCGGAGGATCGCGAGGCGCTGGCGGCGCTGGCGGAGGAGGCCGAGGCGGCCGGCGAACCGCTGGCCGCGTGGGGGGCGCGGTGGCGGCTGGCGGCCGCGCACGCGGCCGCGGGCGAGCTCGATGCGGCCTTGGAGGCGCTCAAGACCGCGCTGCGGTCGATACCCGCGGCGGCCACCTGCGACGGCGAGGTCGCCGACGCGGTGGGGGCCCTCGTTTCGGCCGGCTGCGAGTCGTTGCCCGCGGAGGCCGGGGAAGAGGGCGAGGGGGGGAGCGCGGCGGCGGGGTGGCGGCTTCTCCGGGCGGAATTCGCCCTGGCGCTCGGCCGGCGGAAGGCCGCGGAGGAGATCCTCGAAGGCGACCTCTCGGCCGAAGAGCCGGCCCTGCACCTCTGGTCGGCGCGTCTTTTCGCGGCGCTCGGTCGGGAGGTCGACGCGGCGGCCGCTCTGTCGAAGGGGGCGGAGCTGGCGCGGGCCGGAGGGACGAGCGAGACCTACCGGACGGCGGCGGCCGCCATCATCCAGCGCTTCCCCGGGATCGAGGCCGCGCTGCCCCCGGGCAGCTCGCTCCGCGCGGTGCCGGCGGGGGCCCCGGACCGCGGGCCGTCCGCGCGGCTCCCCGAGGAGATCGAGGCACGGCTCGTCGAGGCGGCCACGATGCTCGAGCACGGCCTGGTGGAGCCGGCGGCCGAGGTGCTCGGAAGTCTGCCGGGGGATTGGGGGCGCAAGGGAGCTCATCCCCGGATCGACGCCCTCCGCCGGCGTGTGGCGGCCGCCGCCGGAGTGGCGGTCGAGCCGGCCACGCCGCGCGGCGCGGAGCCGCCGAGGGGGCAGCCGGGGACGGTCGGCCCGGCCCGCCCATCGCCGCCGGCGCCGGACGACGACGATGTGGTCGTCCTGATCGAGGACGAGGGTGAGTCGGCGGACGAACCTGTCCCGGAGGCCGCGACCCGCACGCAGCCGATCCCCGTGCCGGAGATCGAGCCGGCCGAGACCGGCTCGGTGGACCGGCTGGCGATCTACCTGGGAGAGGAGCTTCCGTCCGGTCCGGAGCACGCGGAGACCCGCTATCAGATGGCGATCGGGCTTCTCGAGATGGGGCTCGAAGGGCAGGCCGCGGAATTGCTGGCCGGGTGCCTGGATGGGGGACCGCGTCATTGGGACGCCGCGCTCGAGCTGGTCCGGGGACAGCTCCGGAAAGGGCGGTCGGGGCGCGCGCTCGAGACGGCGCGCCGGGCGCTCGAGACGGGTCCGGCCGATGCGAACCCCGCCCGGGTCGAGATCCTCGTGACCGCCACGCGCCTGGCGCTGGAGGCGGGGAAGAAGGCGGAAGCGGAGCGTCACCTCGCCGAGCTGACCCGGACCGCCCCCGAGCACCCGGGTCTGGAGATTCTCCGCAGCCTCTGCGAAGCGTCATGATCTTGACGCCCCCTGTCAAAATTTTGACTCCCGGCTCGGCCGGCCACTCCGGCGATCCGGTGCTCAACTCATTGAAAAACCAAGGCTTGTGCTCGCAGGCGCCCGGGGCGGGCTACCGGCGGGTTGTCGCGCTCCGGAACACCCTCGTGAGGCGAAGTCCCTGATTTTCGGACACTCGCGCCGTTTTCCGGCCGCCGCTGTGGTTTTGGCCTTGATTTTGCTGTACGGTGCAACAAAGAGTTGAGGCGCGCTTGCCGCGTCTCTGGCGCGGCGGCCGGTGAACGCAGTTAGACGCGGATTGCCTGACCAACACCCCTTCCCAACCCCTTCCCTTGACGCTGGAGAGTGACCGACCGGCCGCCGCCGCCTAAACCTCAGCCTCACCGATCCAGCGATCCATCCTCGACAGTTTCGGGCACGCTTCCGCGGCGCTGGTGTCCGACGGGCCGACGCGGCGGGCCGATCCCCGGTACGGACGCCCGCGGCTGGCCCCGGGACGTCCGTCGAGTCCGCCGGGGAAGTGGGCCCCCGACCGTGGGAAACGGCCCGAAACTCGGTGTCGCACAGGAACTTCGGTCCGATCCCCGACGATCGTGGCCTTCGGATCCACCGGGTCCCGCCACGTGCAACCCCGGCGGTGCGCTTTTCCGGCGAACCCGAGGGCGCCCCGGCAGTTGGGAGAGCAGGCCGGTCACCTCGCGCGGCTGGGGTTGAACCCCCCTACGTCTCGATCCGTCCGCGCCGGCTTCGAACCGCTGCGGATGCAGCCGGCGGCCTTCGGGCGCCCGGCGGCTTGGATCCGGGACAGCGCCACCGGCGCGCCGGGGTCCGGGGCCCTGGGAGGGCCGCTCAGCGGCAGCCGCCGGCGACCCGGAGGCGGTCGCGGTCGAGCAGCTCGATCCTCCCGCTTCGCTCCCGGATCGCCCCTTCGCGCTTCAACCGCGCGAGGGCGCGGGAGAAGCTCTCGGGAGTCATCCCCAGACGTGCGGCGAGGAGCGACTTCTCGACCGGCAGCACCAAAGCCGGTCCCTCCCCGTCGGCCGCCGCTTCGGCGAGGAATCTCGCCACCCGCTCGGTCGTCGTCCGCGCCTGGCGCTGTTCGAGTTCCCGGACGAGGTGCGCCAGCTTCCGCGAAAGCTCGGCGATGACCTGGAGCCCGGTTTCCGGGCTCGCCAACAGCAGGCGCCGATAGGCCGTTCCCGGAACCGCCAGGACGCGGGCCTCGCTCGCCGCCTCTCCCCACGCGGGATAGGACGCCAGGCCCAGCGCCGCGGCCTCCGCGAAGCTCTCGGGACGGCGCACGACGCGGAGGACGACCCGCTCACCCTGGGCGCTCAGGCGATACAGGACGACCCAGCCCGAAAGGGCGACGAAGAACGCGTGCGCCGAGTCCCCGGCGGCGAAGAGAAGCTCGCCGCGGCGGTAGATCCGCGCGGAGGATGCTTCCAGGAGCCGCTCCCGGTCGCGCGGCTCCAGCCGCACGAACAACGGGTGCCGGGCGACGGCGCGGCGGTCGGCGTCCGTCAACATCGCCGCCGCCGCTCCGAGGCGGCGCCGCGATACGACCTCCTTGCTCTTCGCGCCCCGGTCACGACTCCATTCCGCTACTCCTCCGCGTCTTCCTGGAGGCTGCGAACGTACGCCACCACATTGCGGATGGCCGTGTCGTCGAGGTAGGGGGCGCCGCCCTTGGGGGGCATCTCGAGGCCCATGATGTTCTCGGGATCGGTCACCCGCCGCCCTCTCTTGACGTACGCGACGAGCTCCTCGTCGGTGTGCTCGCGGACGAACTTCGAGTGGACGAGGTCGGCCCCGGTCTTGGGGATTCCCCGGCCGTCGGGACCGTGGCAGGTGACGCACACCGACATGAACACCCGCCTGCCAGCCTCGAGGTCTGGCTCGAAATCGGGCGCCGGTGCGGCCGGCGCGGAGGCCGGCGCCGCCGAGGCGGGTGCCTTGGGCGGTTCCCCGCCGCCACAGGCCACGGCGAGCGAGGCCAGGGTCAAGATGGGGGCGAGGGCGCCCCGGTGCCGTCCGGCGCCGCTTCCGGTTCGGTACATCCGGTTCCTCCCGTACGGGGCTCCGCGCGCCACCGCGCCCGCACCGTCCGTCGATCCGGCTACCAGCCGGCCGGCCAACGCGATTCGCCGCGCCACCGGTCCGCCCGGCGCAGGCTAACCGCCCGCCCGACGGAGTTCAAGCCCCGGCGGGGCGGTGGAATCGGGTCCCCTCCCGCGGGAGAATGCCGGACCGGTGAAGGGGGTCCCTTGACGGGCGTCAAGGAATGGGGGGAATCCCTCTTCCAAGAATGGTGACTTCCCGCTCGGTCGAGCGACGGGCCCGCGGCCCGGGCGCGGAGCGGCCGAGCCGACCGACTTGCAATGCGGCGTGCGTCCGGCCCGTCCGGCGCGAGCCGCGATGGGGAGGAGACGATGCGGCCATGGTGGAGAGCCTTCGGCTTCCTGGCGGTGCTCGGCGCCGCGATCCTGGTCCTCGTGCCGGCATGCCAGCAGCGCGGGCAGGGCGCGGCCGCCGGCTCGGCGGCGGACCGGATCGCGGCGGAGAGGTCGCTGAGCCCCGATGACGTCGTCGCGGCCCTCAAGACCTACATGCCCACCGGGCGGCAGGACGAGTACATCATGTTCGCCTCGGGCGGTCACAGCGGGCAGGTCCTCATGATCGGGCTCCCCTCGATGCGCCTCCTGCGCGTGATCGCCGTGTTCACGCCGGAACCGTGGCAGGGTTGGGGTTACGGCACGGGAGGCGACATCCTCGCTCAGGGGGCGGTGGATGGAAAGGCGATCCTGTGGGGCGACACCCATCACCCCGCCCTCAGCGAGACCGGCGGCGACTACGACGGCCAGTGGCTGTTCATCAACGACAAGGCGAACGCCCGTGTCGCGGTCATCGATCTGCGCGACTTCGAGACCAAACAGATCGTCAAGAACCCCGTCGCGCTCAACGATCACGGCGGAACGATGGTCACCCCGAACACCGAGTACGTGATCGAGGGCGGGCAGTATGCTCAGCCGCTCGGCTGGTCGTATGCGCCGATCGACGAGTACAACGCCAAGTACCGCGGCATGGTCACGTTCTGGAAATTCGATCGCGAGAAGGGACGGATCGACAAGGACCGTTCGTTCGCCCTCGAACTTCCGCCGTACTGGCAGGACCTGTTCGACGCCGGGAAGAAGGTCAGCGAAGGATGGGTGTTCGGTAATTCCTTCAACACCGAGCTGGCCACCGGAGGCGTGGAATCTGGCAACGCCCCGTTCGAGGCCGGGGCGAGCCAGCGCGACGAGGACTACCTGCACATCATCAACCTGCGGAAGGCCGTCGAGGTGTTCGAGGCGGGCAAGTACGAGAAGGTCCGCGGGTTCCCGGTCATCCCGATCGAGACCAGCGTGAAGGAGGGAATCCTCTACTTCGCTCCGGAGCCGAAGAGCCCTCACGGCGTCGACGTGGCGCCCGGAGGAGAGTACATCGTCGTCTCCGGCAAGCTCGATCCACACGTCACCGTCTACTCCTTCGAGAAGATCCAGCGGGCGATCGCCGCGAAGAAGTGGACCGAGGACAAGTACGGAATCCCCGTGCTGGACATCGACGCGGTGCGCGAGGCGCAGATCGAGGTCGGCCTCGGACCGCTGCACACCCAGTTCGACGACAAGGGCTACGCCTACACCTCACTGTTCCTGGACTCCGCCGTGGCGAGGTGGACCCTCGGCGGCCCGTACGGCGCGAAGAACCCCGAGGACGACTGGCAGTTGGTGGCGAAGATCCCCGTCCACTACAACGTCGGTCACATCGCGGCGGCGGAGGGCGACACGGTGTCGCCGGACGGCAAGTATCTCGTTTCGCTCAACAAATGGTCGGTGGATCGCTTCTTCCCGACGGGCCCGCTGCTGCCGCAGAACCTGCAGTTGATCGACATCGACAACACCGGCGACGCCATGCAGCTTCTCTACGACATGCCGATCGGTCTCGGCGAGCCGCACTACGCCCAGATCGTGAAGGCGGACAAGCTGAAGCCCTGGGAGGTCTACCCGGAGATCGGGTGGGACACCGCCCATCAGCGAAAGGATCCCCAGGCGCCGACGTCCGGCAAGGAGCGGATCGAGCGCCGCGGGCGCACGGTGGAGATCTTCATGACCGCCGTCCGCAGCCACTTCAATCCGGAGCATGTCGAGGTCCACGAGGGCGACCACGTGATCTGGCACATCACCAACGTCGAGCGCGCCAAGGACGCCACCCATGGCTTCGTGCTGCCGGGTTACAACATCAATCTGAGCATCGAGCCGGGCGAAACCGACACGATCGAATTCGACGCCGACCGGTCGGGGACGTTCACGTTCTACTGCTCGGAGTTCTGCTCGGCGCTGCACCTCGAGATGACCGGCTACTTCCTGGTGAAGCCGTAGTCTTCTTCCCCCGGGCGGGCGGGGCGGCTGGCGCGCCGCCCCGCCGCCGCCCGCGAGGATGACCATGCCCACGCTCGTCGACCGCGTTCTCGGGCCCCGAATTCCGCACGAGGAGCTGCACCGCGATCCGCTCCGGTTCCGGCTGCCGACGATTCTCCTGTTGACGGCGTCGCTCCTGCTGGTCGCTTCGGTGTTTCTGCCTTACTGGCAGATGACGCTGCTGGCCCCGCAGTACCCGGGCGGCCTGAGGGTCAACGCCTACCTCAACCGGCTGGAGGGCGATGTCCACGAGATCGACGAGCTCAACCATTACATCGGCATGCGTCCGCTTCAGGACGCCGCCATGCTCGAGCGCTCGATCTCCGTCTACGGAGTCGTGATGCTCTCGCTGCTCGTCGCGGGTGCTGTCTTCGTGCACAGCCGGTGGGCCGGCGTCCTGTCGCTCCCCGCCCTCATTTTCCCGGCGGTGTTCCTCGGAGACCTGTACTACTGGCTGCGCACCTTCGGCCACGAACTCGACCCGCGGGCGCCGCTGTCGCGGGCGATCAAGCCGTTCACGCCACCCGTGCTCGGGGTCGGTCGCGTCGGGCAGTTCAAGACGGTCGCCATTCCGGGAGCCGGCCTCTGGCTCGCCTTCGCCGCATCGCTGTTGATCGCCGCCGGCCTGTACTATCACCGGCGGGCCTACAAGCCGCTGGTGGAGCGGGCGCTCGCGGCGGGCCGGACGTGATCGGCGTGCCCCGGCGGGCCACACGCGCCGCGGCGGGGTTGGCCGCGCTTTTGGCGGCGAGCCTCCCCGGCATGCCCTTCGACCTCGCCGCGGCGATCGAGGCCGCGCGAGAGGGGGAGACGATCGCCGTCCCGGCCGGGGTGCATCGCGGCCACTTCGTCCTGCGCAAGCGGGTGACGCTCCAGGGGGAACCGGGGGCCGTCCTGGACGGGAACGGCGAAGGGGACATCGTGCGCATCGAGGCACCGGGGGTGGTCGTGCGCGGTCTGACGTTGCGCGGCACCGGGACCTCGCTCGATCGCGAGAACGCCGCCATCACGGTCTTGGCCCCCCGCGCCCGTATCGAAGAGAACGTGATCGAGGACGCGCTGTTCGGGATCTACCTGAAGAACGCACCCGGCTCGATTCTCCGCGCGAACCGGATTTCGGGAAAAGCCCTGCCGCTGCCCCGCCGCGGGGACGGTATCCGCGTCTGGTACAGCCCCGACTGCACGATCGCGGGGAACGTGGTGGAGGACGTCCGCGACGTGGTGCTGTGGTTTTCGAACGGCCTCGTCGTTCGGGGCAATCGAGTCCGGCGAAGCCGCTATGGCCTGCATTTCATGTACAGCGACGACAACGTGCTGGAGGAGAATGTCCTCGAGTCGAACTCGGTGGGCGCGTTCCTGATGTACTCCCGGCGGTTGACCCTTCGGCGGAACATCTTCCGGCGCAACCGGGGGCCGAGCGGGTATGGGGTGGGGTTGAAGGACATGGACGGGGTGGAGGCGGAGGGCAACCTCTTCGCCCTGAACCGGATCGGCCTCTACTTCGACAACTCCCCGCGCGAGATCGACATCAGGCAGCATTTCCGGAGGAATCTGTTCGCCTACAACGACATTGCGATCGCCTTCCTTCCCAGCGTAAGGCGCAACGTCTTCAGCGCCAACACGTTTTACGACAACGTGGAGCAGGTCGCGGTGCTCGGAGCCGGAGAGCTGGTGGGCAACGAGTTCGCCGAGTCCGGGAGAGGGAACTACTGGAGCGATTACCGGGGCTACGACCGGGACGGGGACGGGATCGGGGATCTTCCCTACGAGGCGAGGAACTTCTTCGAGAATCTCGTCGACCGGCATCGCGAGCTGCGGATCCTGCTGCTGAGCCCGGTGGAAACGGCGGTCAACCTGGCCATGCGGGCTTTTCCTCTGGTCCCGCCCCGCGTGAAACTGGTCGATCCGGCGCCGCTCACCGTTCCCGCCCACGCGGTGCCCGCGCCCCGGCGGGAAGGGGCGCGGTGGCCTATCCTGATCGCCGCCGCGGTGCTGCTGGCCGCGGCCGGATTCGGCTCGGCCGCGCCGGGGCTGGCCCGGCCGTCGGCGCGGCGACGCGCCGAGGCCGGCGGCGTTTCGGGGCCGGAGGAGACGGACGTTCCCGCGATCGTCGTCCGCAACCTGACCAAGTGCTTCGGCGCGCTTCGGGCCGTCGACGGTGTCGACATCGAGGTCGCGCGGGGAAGCGCCCTCGCGTTGTGGGGCGAGAACGGGGCGGGCAAGACCACCGTCCTCAAGTGCCTGCTCGGGATCTACCGGTGCGGGGGGACCGTCACCATCGACGGGCACCGGGCGGGGCCCGCGGCCAAGGATGCCCGCCGGCGGATCGGCTACGTCCCGCAAGAGCTGACCTTCTACGACGATCTTCCCGCCCGCGAGTATCTCGAGTTCGTCGCGCGCGTGAGGGATCTCGACCGGTCGGCGGTCGACCGGGAACTGGAACGGGTGGGGCTGGCGGATCACGCCGGGAAGCGAATCGGCGCGCTCTCCGGCGGAATGAAGCAGCGGCTCGCTCTCGCCGCGGCTCTGCTCGGCCGCCCCACGGTCCTGCTGCTCGACGAGATGACCTCGAATCTGGACGCCGCCGCCCGCGAAAGCCTGCTCTCCCTGCTCGAGGACCTGAAAGCCGAGGGTCAGACCATCGTGTTCACCACGCACAGGGTCGAGGAGGCGGAGCGGCTCGCCGATCGCGTGCTGCTGCTCGAGCGCGGCCGCGTCTTCTGGAGCGGGCCGGCAGCCCGGATGCGCGAACGGCTCGGGGGGATCGCGCTCGTGACGGTGCGCGTGCCGGCCGGCGAGCTCGAGCGGGCGCTCGGCGTGCTCGCGCGCGCCGGGTACAGGACGAGGGCCGCCGGACCGCTGCTGCTGCTCCGGGTTCCGGCCGCGCGCAAGGCGGGACCGCTGATGGCCCTGGCGCGCGCGGGCGTGGAGGTGGTCGATTTCGCGGTCGATGGAGCGACCGAGAGCGCGCCGCGGCCGGACGGCCCGGCGGGAGAGGCGGGACGATGAGCCTGCGCTCGGTGGCGGCGGTGGCCGGCCTGCAGAGCGGCGAGGCTCTGCGCAACCGCTGGTTCCTCCTGTATGCGGTGGCCTTCGCGCTGCTGGCCGTGGGACTTTCGGCCCTTTCGGCGCTGGGGGCGGGTCAGGTCGGCCTCACCGGCTTCGGGCGCACCACCGCGAGCCTGATCAACCTCTCTCTCCTCGTCGTTCCCCTGATGGGGCTCACCGCCGGAGCGACCGCCCTCGCCGCCGAGCGCGAACGGGGAACCCTCGAGCTTCTCGCGGCCCTCCCCCTCACGCGAGGCGAGATCCTGGCCGGAAAGTTCGCCGGACTGTCGATCGCCCTCGGCGCGGCCCTGGCGGCGGCATTGGGGATCACGGGCCTCGCCATCGCGGCGGGAGGTGGCCTCGAGGACCTCGGAGCGTACCTCGTGTTCGCGTTGAGCACGGTCCTGCTCGGACTGGCGATGCTCGCCGTGGGCCTGCTCGTCTCGGCGCTGGCGCCGCGGGCGTCGCTCGCGCTCGGCGTCGCGCTGAGCCTGTGGTTTCTGTTCGCGTTCCTGTCCGACCTCGGTCTCATCGGCAGCTCGCTCGTTCTCCGACTGGGACCGGAAGCCCTCTTCCGGGCGGTGCTCGTCAATCCGCTCCAGGCCTACAAGCTCGCGGTGCTCGCCGCGATCGGCTCCTCGCTCGACGTGCTCGGCCCGGCGGGGCACTACGCGATGCGAACGTTCGGGGACACCCTGCTTCCGCTGCTCGGAGGTGTCCTCCTCGTCTGGACCGTCCTGCCGCTGCTGCTCGCGGGGGTCGTGCTCCACCGCCGGGACCATCCGTGAGGATCCGGCTCGTCCAGCAGGCGCTCGCCGCGGCGGCCGCCCTCGCGTCGGCGTGCGGGGCACCTCCGCCGCCCGGGCCTCCGGAGGTCCGCTACGGCGAGGACGTCTGCCGCTTCTGCGGCATGATCGTCTCCGACGAGCGCTTCGGCGTGGCGGCGCTGATGTCCGGGGAAGGGGGCCGCGCCGAGATGCGCCTGTACGACGATGTCGGCTGTCTGCTGGCCGATCTCGAGCGCTCCGAGGCGGTTCCCGTCCAGATCTGGGTCAAGGCGTTCGCGACCGGGGAGTGGCTGGAGGCCCGGGAGGCTCTCTTCGTCCGCGACGAGGCGATCGCCTCGCCGATGCTCTCCGGAATCGCGGCTTGTGCGTCGCCCGCCGATCCGCCTTGCGGGGGGCGCCCGCCGGCGACCCTTCTGCGATGGGACCTGTTGCGCGGACTCGGAGCCGCGGCGCTCCCGTCCCGGGGCGGTTCATGATGCCGGGGGTGCGACCCTCGGCCCGGTGAGGATGGGCGCGAAGCGCGCCGCGTAGGCGAGGTAGGCAGCACCGAACACGATCCCGGCGGCGGCGAGGCCCGCCCCCCGCCAGGATTCCGGGGCCAGCTCGGCTCCGATCCTGAGGGCGGCGGCGACGGAAGGCCCGGCAAACGCGACGGCGAGCAGGGGAGGTGCCACCCGGGGCCGGCCGGTGTGCCCCAGGCCCGCGCGGGTGGCGATCCCCAGGATCATCGTCCCCATCGCCCCGAGTGTGAAGGCGTGGATCGCCGCGGTGCGGGGGAGGGGAGCCCCCGCCGCCATCGCGGCCAGCAGCGCGTAGCCGGCGGGCAACCACGCGTAGCCGGCGTGGAGGACCAGCGTCAGCGCGTCGCGCCTCGCGGAGGCCGGCCGCCATCCCCACCACCGGACGAGATGCACCGCCGCGGCGGCGGGCGAGACCAGCAGGAGCGCGCTTCGCGATCCGGCGAGATCAAGAAGACCCGTCCCGAGCGTGGCCGCGACGGCAAGGAGGTCGAGCCCTGTCCGGCTGCGGACGGACGCCGCCCGGCCTTCCGGCAGGAGGCGCCGGGTGAACGCGGGCACGATTCGCCCGGAGATCACGGCGATCAGGAAGACGTACGAATGTGTCGCCCCGACCAAGCCCAGTCGGCGGCCGCCGGGCCAGGCCCCGCACGCGCCCGCATGGAACGCCAGGTCGGCCGCGGCCAGGACGAGCAGTCCCGCGGGGACGGGCAGCGGGGCGCGCCCCGGGGCACGCCCCGCGGTCCACAAGGCGATCGCCGCCAGCACGCAGAGGAACGGGGCATCGGCCAGCGCGGCGGCCGCCGGTGTAATCGATCCCGCCGCGAGAGCCGCCGCCCGCCCGGCGAGCCACAGGGCGAACGCAGCGGCGAGTCGCCCGCCGGCGAGAGGCGGCGTGCCGGTCCAGTTGGGCAACGCCGTCAGCGCGAAGCCGGCGGCGGCCGCGCCGGCGAAACCGAAGAGCATCTCGTGGCCGTGCCAGAAAAGCCCACCGCGCGCCGCGGGCCCGGTGCCGTGGGCGAGCGCGGCGAGCCAGAGGCCGGTTGCCGACACGGCCCAGATCGCGCCTCCCAAGAAGAAACAGCGGAATCCACCGGAGAACAGCCAGCGCCACCGGTCGAGGATCATCGGAACTCCGATAGCCGCGGGCGCGGGCGCGGCGAGCGCCCGTCGGAAAGCCGGCGGGAGAGTAGCGGGTGGCGGCGAAGCTCCCCTTGATGGGAGTCAACCCGCGGAAGGTGCTTCCTCGATAGTGCGATGGCGCGCCGGCGGGGCCGGGCGGCCTCGCCCCCGGCAGCCGCGGGCGCTACCATCGGCGGCCATGCGGGAGCCGGTGCACGACGGGCGGGAAACCGGCGCCGAGGCGATGCGGCGCGATCGGGAACTCCTCGCGGAAGCCTGCGGCGGCATCCGGTCGCGGACGCACGGCTGGGCCAACCCCGTGCTGACGCTCGGGCGCACGCAGAGGCTGGGCGCCGCCGCGGCGGGGGAACTCGCCGCCGCCGGCGTCGAAGCGGTCGGACGTCCCACGGGGGGAGGGTGGCTCCTCCACCTGCCCGGGGATCTCGCGCTGACGCTCGCCGTTCCCGGTCCTCTCGCGCGCGGGAGCCTGCGGGAAGCGGCCCGCGCCACCGGCGCCCTCATCGTGGAAGCCCTGCGGTCGCTCGGCGTGGAGGCGAGCCTCGCTCCGGGTGCCCACCCGCCGCGGCGGGCGGAGGGCTGCTTTTCCCGAGCCGATCGCGACGAGGTCGTCGCGGGCGGCGTGAAGGTCGCCGGGGTGGCCGTCGCCCGGTGCCGGAGCGGTCTTCTCGTGCAGGCCGCGGTCCCGCTCGTTCCCGCTCCGGAGGCACTCGCGGCGGTGGCCGAGCGGTGGGATCCGCAACGCGCCCGGGCGGTGGAGCGCCTGGCCGGCATCGAGGAAGCGCGCCTGGCCGAGGGGATCGCCGCGTCCGCGTCGGCCGGTGCCTTCCGGCTCGCCTCGGCAACGCTCCGGGGAGCGCTCCGGTGATCGGGATCGTGCGGCCGGCACCGAACCGCGCCTCGACCGCGCCGCCGCCGGCGTCGTCGTGGCGGTGGCTCGCTCTGGCGGCGCTCGCCGCGGCGGGCTGCGCGACGGTGGGGGAAACCGCCAGCCCGCCGCCGTCCCGCCCGGTGCGGATCGTCGAGCTGTTCGTCCGCGACCTGCGCACGGCATCGGGCCGTCTCGAGCGTCCGGTCCTGGCCCGGGCCGCGGACGACCTGGCGCTCGAACTCACCGGCGGCGGTGATCGCCTGCCCTTCGACGCGTGGGCCGAGCTGGCCGCCGGGGGGGCGCGGGTCGTGGGCCGGCCGGCGGCGGCGCCGCTGGCGCGGGCGGTCGCCGAGAGGGTCTTCCTGGCTGCCGGAAGCGAGAGCCGCGAGCCCGCCGCATCCCTGCCGG
>RFHH01000168.1 GCA_003696075.1 Acidobacteriota bacterium | reverse complement strand
GTGCTGCTCGACAGGATGGGCGCGTTGCGGGCCGCCTACCCGCTGGCGCAGGCCGCGGTGCTGGGCGGAACCTTCGTCCCGGTCGGCGGACACAGCCCGCTCGAAGCGGCGGCCGCCGGTTGTCCGCTCGTCTCCGGGCCCTACGTCGACAAACAGGCCGACCTCGTCGGTCCACTCGAGCGGGCGGGGGCGCTGGTCCGGACCGCTTCCCCCGAGGAGGCTGCGGAGGCGCTGGCGCGGTGGGTGCTCCAGCCGGAAGCGCGCGAAGCCGCCGGGACCGCCGCACGGGTGACGCTCGCCCGCCATCGCGGAGTGGCCGAGCGGATCGCGCCGGAGGTGCTGGCGTGCCTCGGTTGATCGGCGCCGCGCGATGGCTCAGGCCGCACCCCGCTCTCGCGCCGCTGGGCTGGCTGTACCTCGCCGCGGCGCAGGCCCACCACGCGCTGTACGACCGGGGCTGGCGTCGGCCCCGGCGCGTGTCCCGGCCGGTGGTGTCCGTGGGAAACCTGACGGTCGGCGGCAGCGGGAAAACTCCCGCCGTGGCGTGGCTCGCTTCCGCGCTCGCTCGCCGTGGCTTCGCGGTGGGCATCGTGTCGCGCGGCTACGGCCGCCGCCGGGACGGAGGGACGCTGGTGGCCGGCCGCGAGGGCCGCGCGGTCGCCTCGGTGCGGGACGCCGGCGACGAGCCCGTGTGGCTCGCCCGAACGGCGCGGGCGCACGCGGTGGTCGTGGCGCGCGACCGGCGGCGGGGGGCGGAGCTGGCGATCGAGCTCGGGTGCGAGGTGATCCTCCTCGACGACGGCTTCCAGCACCGCCGGTTGCATCGCGATCTGGACCTGCTGCTTCTCGACGCCCGCCGGCCGTTCGGCGAGGGGCGGCCCCTGCCGGCGGGAACGCTCCGGGAGCCGCCCGCCGCCTTGTTGCGCGCCGGCCTTCTCGTCCTCACAGGGGCGCCCGAGCCCCTCGCCCGCCGGCCTGCGTTCCTGGACCATCCCGAGCTGCCGGAACCGCTGCGGGACCTCCTCGCCGCGGTTCCGAGGGACCGCCGCCCGCCGGTGACGGCGGCCGCGCTGGTGCCGGTGGCGGTGAGGCTGCCGGACGGGGGCGTGCGCGATCCTTCCTGGCTGACGGGGCGTCCCGTCGTGGCGGTGAGCGGGATCGCGCGGCCGGAACGCTTCGCGAGAACGCTCGAGCGGCTCGGCGCCGATCTCAGGGAGCATCTGGCGTGGCCCGACCATCACTGGTTCACCGAGGCGGACGCCGAGCGGATCGCCGCCGCTGCGGACGCCGCCGGCGGACCGCTGGTGATCACGACGTCGAAGGATGCGGTGCGCTGGCCGGAGAAAGCGCCGGCGCCCGCCGTGCTGGAGGTGGAGATGCGGTGCGGGGCGGAGCGTTCCGTGCTCGAGCTGGTCGAAAGGGCCGTCTCGCGGGCGGGTGCGCGATGAGCCGCGCCCTCCGGTCCGCGGCGGGCGCCGCCGAGGCCGCGGTGCTCCTCGGACTCGCCGCCGCGCTCCGCCCCGTTTCCCCCAGGGGCCGGGTCCGGATCGGCGCGGCGCTGGGCCGCCTGGCGGCGGCCGCGGACCGGAGCCGGCGCCGGCAGGTGGAAACCCGGATCGCCGGCCGCCTCGGTTTGCCGGCCGAAGACGCGGCGCGGATCGCCCGCGGCGTGTACCGGCACTTCGGGAGGGTGCTCGCGGAGATCCTCGCCCTGCCGGAGTACGCGAAGGAGCGGGCGGCGCCCCTGTTCGAGGTGACCGGCTTCGAGCATTTCCTGGCTGCGAAGGCGCGGGGGCGCGGTGTCCTGGTCTTTTCCGGGCACATCGGAAACTGGGAGCTCGTCGCGGCACGGCAGGCGGCCGCAGGCCACCCGCTGGACTTCATCGCGCGGCCGCCGGAGAATCCGGCGCTGCGGCGAGCGTTCCGGCGCTGGCGGGAGGCCGCCGGGAACCGGGTTCTGGGCCGCCGCGGCGCGCTCCGGCGCGCCGTCCGCTCGCTCCGCGAGGGAAGGTCCGTGGCGATCCTCATCGACCAGCACGTCTCCGGCCCTCCGCGGCTGTGGCTTCCGTTCCTCGGAAAACTCGCCGCGGTGACACCGGCCCTCGGGCACCTCGCGCTGCGGCTCGGCGCGCCCGCGGTGCCGGTCGTCTCCGTCCCGCGCCCCGACGGCGGGTACGACATCCGCTACTTCCCCGCCCTGGAACCGCCGGAGGGGGGCGACCTCGAAGAGCGCGTCGCCCGCCTCACCCTCGCCGCCACGCAGCGGATCGAGGGTTGGATCCGCGAGCGGCCGGAGACTTGGCTCTGGCTCCACGACCGCTGGAAGCCGCCCCCGCCGAACGAGCCGCCCTCGCTCGGACGGCGCTACCGCGGCGTTCCGACCGCCGGGCCGGCGGCGTCCCGAGGAGAGGCGCCGTGAGCCGGGCGGCGGTGTTCTTCGACCGGGACGGCACGCTCTGCCGGGAGGTGGGGTACGTCAATCACCCCGACCGCCTCGAGCTGATGCCGCAGGCCGCGGCGGTGCTGCGGGAGGTCCGCGCCGCCGGGCTCGCGGCCGTCGTCTGCACGAACCAGGCCGGCGTCGCGCGCGGCTATTTCCCGCTCCACGTCGTCGAGGAGACGCGCGAGCGCCTGTTCGCCCTCCTCGCCAGGGAGGGGGCCGGACTCGACGGCTACTACGCCTGCGTGCACCACCCGGAGCTCGGCCCCCCGGGCATCCGGCGGCGCTGCCGGTGCCGGAAGCCCGGTCCCGGCATGCTGGAGCAGGCGGCCCGGGAGCTCGGGATCGACCTGTCGCGGAGCTTCGTCGTCGGCGACAGCTTCAAGGACGTGGGCGCCGGCCGGGCGGCTGGCGTCGCGGCGACGGTGATGCTGCGCACCGGCTACGGCCGGGGCGAGATCCTCTGGAAGGGTGCGGCGAGCGACGTCTGGCCGGACTGGATCGCGGACGACCTCGCCGGGGCGTGGCGGTACATCCAGGCGCGCCTCGGAGCGGGCCGATGAGCCGCCGGCCGTCGCGGGAGCGCCTGCTCGAGCTGGTCGATGCGCTGGCGGCGACCGAGGTCGTCGTCGTCGGCGATGCCGTCCTCGACGAGTTCGAGTACGGAGAGATCGCCCGCGTCTCCCGGGAGGCGCCGGTGTTGATCCTGAACCACCGGCGGACCGATCTGGCTCCCGGCGGCGCCGGGAACACCGCCGCCAACCTGGCGGCGCTCGGAGTCCGGACCGGCCTCGTGGGTAGGGTGGGCGGCGACCGCCGGGGCGAGCGCCTGCGGCGGCTCCTGGCGGAGCGGGGAGTCGACGTGTCGTCGCTCGTTCCGGACCCGGAGTACGTCACGCCCGCCAAGACGCGCATCCTCGCCGGGAGCCCGCACACCGCGAAGCAGCAGATCGTCCGGATCGACCGCGGCGGTCGCGATCACGCGGTGCGGCCCGCTCTCCGGCGGAGGTTGCTGGCGGCCGCCCGCCGCCGCCGCCGCCGCGGCGCCGCGCTCCTGCTCGCCGACTACGGGTACGGCCTGCTGGGGCCGGACTGGATCGGCTCGCTCGGGCCCGGCCCCGGCCCGATCACGCTCGACAGCCGGTTCGACCTCCCGCGATACCGGGGGGTCGACGCGGCGACCCCGAACCTCGAGGAGGTCGAGCGGGCGGTGGGACGACCGCTCGACGACGACGACGAGGTCTCGATCGAGCGTGCCGGCCGGGAGCTGCGGAGGCTCCTCCGCTCGGCGGCCCTCCTGGTGACCCGGGGGAGCCGCGGGATGACCCTCTTCGAAACCCGGCGCCGGCCCGTGCGCATCCCGGTCTTCGGAAGCGACGAGGTCGCCGACGTGACCGGAGCCGGGGACACGGTGATCGCCGTGTTCACCGCGGCACGCGCAGCCGGCGGAAGCTGGAGGGAGGCGGCCGAGCTGGCGAACATCGCCGGCGGTCTGGTGGTGATGAAACGGGGAACCGCCACCGTCGAACCCGCCGAGCTCCGGACCGCCATCCGGGAATCCTGGTGAGCCGTGCGCGACCCCCGCGACAAGATCCTCCCGAGGGAGCGCCTGGCCCGTCTCGTTCGCTCCGGCGCGGCGGGCCCGGTCGCGCTCGCGAACGGCCTGTTCGACCTCGTCCACGTCGGGCACGCCCGGTACCTCGCCGACGCCCGTGCCCGGTGCGGGCTGCTCGTCGTCGCCCTGAACGACGACGCTTCGGCCGAAGCTCTGCGCGGCCCGGGCCGGCCGATCGTCCCCCTCCCCGGCCGGCTGCTGGTGGTGGCCGCCTTCCGGGCCGTCGACTACGTGACCTGGTTCCCGGAGCGCACGGCAGCGGCGACGCTCCGGCTGCTGCGGCCCCGGTTCCACGTGAAGGGGACCGACTATCGGCCCGGAACGCTTCCGGAAGAGGAGCGCCGGGCCCACGAGGAGTTGGGCATCGAGGTCCTGATCGCCGGCGACCCGAAGCGCCACGCGACCACCGACCTGATCCGCACCATCCTCGCCCGCACGCCGCCCTCCGGCGCCCGCTGAGCCCGGGCGCGGCGGCGCTTCATTCCGCCGAAGGCGCCGGCGAGACGATGGCGCGCGGCTCGGCGGGACTCTCGCCCGCCACCACCACCCGTCGCCCCTCGATCCGCAGCCGCTCTTCGCACAGCAGCTTCAGCGCCAGCGGGTAGCACCGGTGCTCCTGCTCGAGGATGCGCGCCGCGAGCGTCTCCTCGTCGTCCCCGGGCAGCACCGGAACCGCCGCCTGGACCACGATCGGGCCGTGATCGACCTCCGCGTCGACGAAGTGGACGGTGCAGCCGGCGATCCGGACGCCGTGCTCGAGCGCCTGGCGTTGCGCGTGGAGCCCCGGGAAGGCGGGCAGCAGCGAGGGGTGGATGTTCAGCAGCCGCCCGGCGTAGCGCTCGACGAACCACGGCGTGAGGACCCGCATGTAGCCCGCCAGGCAGACGATCTCCGCCCGGTGAGCGTCGAGCGCCTCCGCGACCGCCCGGTCGTGCGCCTCCCGGCCGCGCCCTCGGTAGGCGGAAGAGGGAACGACCTCGACCGGCACGCCGTAGGAGCGGGCCTTGGCGATGCCCGGCGCGTCTTCCTTGTTCGAGACGACCACCGCCGGTTCCGCGGGGACCTCTCCCGCTCGCATCGCCTCGAGCAGAGCGGTCATGTTCGAACCGCGGCCCGAAATCAGGATACCGACGCGCTTCACGGCAGCGTTCCCTCGAAGACCACCGACCGCTCGTCGGCGGCGATCGTCCCGATCTCGTACCAGCGCTCACCCGCCGCCGAGAGACGGGCGGACACCTCGTCCACCGCCGCCGGGGGCACGGCGGCGATCATCCCGATGCCCATGTTGAACGTCCGGAGCATCTCCTCCGCGGGGACCTCCCCCGCCCTCTGGAGCGTCCGGAACAGCGGAGGCACCGGCCACGAACCGAGCCGGACCTTCGCCTGCGCTCCGGCGGGCAGGATGCGCCGGAGGTTGTCCGGAATTCCGCCTCCGGTCACATGGCACAGACCGGAGAGAAGGCCGTCCCGGAGCAGCCCTTCCAGGGGACGGAGGTAGCTGCGATGCACGGCGAGCAGCGCCTCCCCGACGCTCACGCCGCACCCCGGCAGCTCGTCGGCGACATCGAGCCGCATGCGCTCGAAGACGATCCGCCGGGCCAGCGAATAGCCGTTGGTGTGGAGGCCGGTCGAGGGAAGTCCGATCAGGATGTCGCCGGCGGCGACCCTCGATCCGTCGAGCAGTCGGGCTCGCGGAGCGATCCCCACGATGGTGCCCGCCAGGTCGTAGTGGCCCGGAGCGTAGACGTCCGGCATCTCCGCCGTCTCCCCGCCGACGAGGGCGCAGCCGTTCTGCCGGCATCCCCGGGCCACCCCCTCCACCACCTGCTCCAGCACGGCCGGGTCGAGCCGCCCGACGGCGACGTAGTCGAGGAAGAACAGGGGCGTCGCGCCCATCACGAGAATGTCGTTCACGCAGTGGTTGACGAGATCTTCTCCGACCGTGTCGTGCTTGCCGGCGCGGACCGCCACCAGCAGCTTCGTGCCGACCCCGTCGGTGCTGGCCACCAGGACCGGATCGTCGACATCCGCCGGCACGCGGAACAGCCCGCCGAAGGTCCCCAGATCGGAGAGGACGCCCGGCGTCCGCGTCGAGGCGACCAGGCGCCGGATTCGCGCCAGCGCCCGGTCCTGGGCGTCGATGTCGACGCCCGCGTCGCGGTAAGTCATCCGCCGCCCACTCTCGCTCATCGCTTCTCCGGCTCCCGGTTGATTCCGGCCCCCAGCTCCTCCAGCGTCGCGTCGATCAGCCTCATGCGGTCCTTCATCTCGGCGCTGTCCGCGATCGGCACCGGGTAGTCGGCCGTCCAGCAGGCCACGCAGTGCTCGTCCTCCTCGGATCCGACGGCGCGGCGCATCCCCTCCAGCGAGAGGTAGCCGAGCGAGTCGGCTCCGATGAAGCGCCGGATCTCCTCGACACTCTTGGACGAGGCGATGAGCTCCTTCCGCGTCGGCGTGTCGATCCCGTAGTAGCAGGGCGAGATGGTCGGGGGACAGGAGATGCGCACGTGGACCTCGAGCGCCCCCGCCTGGCGGACCATGTGCACGATCTTGGCCATGGTCGTGCCGCGCACCAGGCTGTCGTCCACGAGAACCACGCGGCGGCCGGCGATCAGCGCCCGGACCGGATTCAGCTTCACCTTCACGCCGAAGTGCCGGATCGACTGGGCGGGCTCGATGAAGGTCCGGCCGACGTAGTGGTTCCGCACCAGGCCGAAATCGAACGGGACTCCCGACTCCTGGGCGAAGCCGATCGCCGCCGGGACTCCCGAGTCGGGCACGGGGACGACCAGGTCCGCCTCGACCGGCTGCTCGCGCGCCAGCTCCGCCCCCAGGGCCCGCCGCACCGACCCGACCGGCCGGCCGAAGACGTAACTGTCGGGCCGCGCGAAGTAGACGTACTCGAACAGGCAGGGGTGCGGGTCGGTGCGCGGAAACGGCTGGAAAGAGGTCTCCTCCCCGTTCGGCCCGAGGAGGAGCATCTCGCCGGGGGCGATGTCGCGCTCGAACCGCGCCCCGATCAGGTCGAACGCGCAGGTTTCCGAAGCGATCACCGGGGCTCCCCCGTCGAGGCGGCCGAGGGACAGCGGCCGGAACCCGTGCGGATCGCGCACCGCGATCACGCGGTCGGTCCCCGCCACCACGAGGGAGAAGGCGCCGGAAACCTTGTTGAGAGCCTCCGCCAGAGCGTCCTCGAGCGTCTCCTGCCGGGAGCGAGCGACGAGGTGGAAGATCACCTCGGTGTCGGAGTTGGTGCGGAAGATCGAGCCCTCCCGCTCCAGCTCCGTCCTCAGCGTCAGCGCGTTGACCAGATTCCCGTTGTGGGCGAGCGCCACCGGGCCGCGGCGGTGGAGCATCCGCAGCGGCTGCGCGTTCTCCAGCGTCGACCAGCCTGCCGTCCCGTACCGGACGTGTCCGATCGCGGTGTTCCCGGTCAGCCCGGACATGATCTCGGGAGTGAAGACCTCGGCGACGTGTCCCATTCCGACGAACCGCCGGATCCTCTTCCCGTCGGCCGCGGCGATCCCCGCCGACTCCTGGCCCCGGTGCTGGAGGGCATAGAGAGCGAGGTAGACGAGATGCGCCGCCTCCGGATGCCCGTGCACCGCGGCGACCCCGCACTCGTCGCGAAAACCGTCCCGCGCCGGCCCCGCCGCTCGTGCGTTCATGGGCGAATTCTACCCCGGCGGGGGACCGCCCCGCGCGTCAGGAGCCGCCCGGCCAACGGGAGGCCAGCCGATCGAGGGTCTCGAGGTACCGGTCCCGGAAGGTCAGCGGCAAGCGCTCGAGCAGCGCTCGGGTGCGGGCGATGTGGGGGCGCAGGTCGACCCCCTCGCTGTTCCTTCCCTGCCGCTCCGCCTCGTCGACGATCAGGATCGCGTAGAAGGAGGCGAGCGCCGCCACCCGCGGCCAGCGGCGGTGAAGGTAGGCCTGACCGCCGAGCGACTCGAGCGCGAAGCTCGCGTAGGCGTACGCCGCGCGCCCGGTTTCGGCGCCGCGGGGCCCGCAGTGTTCCCGCGCCTGGAGCCGCCGGAAGGCCAGCAACGCGAGCGGCTCGGCGGCCGCCGGGTCTTCGTCCAGCAGGGCCCGGATCGGCTCCAGCCGCCGGCGGCGCAGCCGCCGGAACAGGTGCGTGGCGTTTTCGGCCAGCCCTTCGGCCGAGGCCCGTTCCCGGGAGAGTTCGGGAGGGGAAGCGGCGAGCGTTTCGGCCGCTTCCACCAGAAACCCGCAGCTCACGCCGTGCCGCGTCCCGACGGACTCCACGGCGCGGCACAGCGCCCGGTCGATCTCCTCCCGGTCGGCGCAGTCCGGCGGAGCGAGCAGGTCGCCCGGCCATGCCGGCGGCGCCCCGGTCACGCGCTCCCAGACGTCCGCGCCCGGCAGCTCCCCCGCCCCGCCCGGCGCCGCCACCTCCTCCTCCGGCGCGGCCGCGGCACGCTCCTTTTCCCACTCGGCCCTCGCCCGTTCCACGTAGGGTCGGGACAGGCGGGAGAGGATCGGGTCGCGAGCCAGCCACACGGCGGCGAGTCCCGCCACCACGACCGTGGCGGCGACGTACGGCCAGAGCCGGCCGCCGGAGCCCTCCTGGGGCGAAACGCGCATCGGGGCGAGCATACCCCGAAGCGCGGCGGCGCGCGTCAGCCGAGCGCCTCGCGCTTCTTGCGGGCCAGACCCCGCAGCGTGGCGCTCAGCTCGGGGTCGCCCGCCGCCCTCGCCGCGCACTCCTCCAAGAGTGCGATCTCGTTGGCCGCGTCCTGCCGCAGGCGCTCGACGGCTTCGTTGAAGGCCTCGGCCAGCGGGTGGAGCTGATCGCTGCGCCGGAGGCGCGCGCTCACGTCGAGGCGCCCGTCGGCAAGCTCGCGGAGGCGGCGGGCGAGGTTGTAGGCCGCCCCGTGGATGTTGTGCGTCTCCACGATGCGAAGGAAGACGAAAGCCGCCAGCAGGCCGATGGAGCAGCCGAGCGTCACCTTCACGCGAAGGAGATCGCGCTGGTGGAGGGAAGCCGCGAGGTCGGGAGCGAGGTCGGCGATCGCCGCCGTCGTCACCGTTCCGAGTTGGTACAGCACGACGTTGACGATCACCAGCAGCACCACCACGACCAGGATGCTCAGCACGCTGCCCGCGAGCTGGGCCCGCCAGTCGATCAGGTAGCGCCGGCGGAAGACGTGCGGTCGCCCGCTCGTGACCGGCGGCTCCCCCGTCCGGGCGGCCGCCTGATCGATCGGTCCCTGCACCCCGGTGCTGCTCATGCTCCCTCCCTCCGGCGGGTCGGGCCGGCGCGGGTCCGGCCGAGTCGAATATGGGTTCCCGGCGTCCGGCCGTCACCGGCCGCGCCGCCCGGGGGCGGGAGGAAGGGCCGCGCGCGCCCTTGCCGCGGCCCGGCGCGGGGCCGAACGTAGCCTCGACCGGCGGGCGGCCCCGCCGCGGAGGAGCGACGATGGCGAGCACCGGTTCGGGCTCGAAGCAGGGGTTCTGGAACTTCGTCAAGGGCGAACTGATCGAGATCATCGAGTGGACGGACGACGCCCGCGACGTGATCTCCTACCGCTTCCCGGACGAGGACAAGGCGATCAAGAACGGGGCCCAGCTCATCGTGCGCGAGTCCCAGGTCGCCCAGTTCGTCTACCTCGGCGAGTTCGGCGACACCTTCGGCCCCGGCCGGCACCGGCTCACCACCGACAACCTCCCCGTGTTGACCCGCCTGGCGTCGTGGAAGTACGGCTTCGAGTCACCGTTCAAGGCGGACGTCTACTTCGTCAACACCCGGCTGTTCACCGGCAACAAGTGGGGCACCGCGAACCCGATCATGATGCGCGACGAGGACCTGGGCGTCGTCCGCGCGCGGGCGTTCGGCACCTACGATTTCCGCGTCGCCGACCCGAAGGTCTTCCTGCGCGAGGTCGCCGGGTCCGACCCCGTCTTCAAAGTTCCGGAGTTCGCCGAGACGATGCGCTCGCGCGTGGTCAGCGTCTTCAGCGACGCGCTGGCGACCTCCGGCATCCCGCTGCTCGACGTGGCCCGCCGCTACACGGAGCTGGGGGAAGCGCTCGTGCCCCTGATCAATCCCGTCGTCCGGGCCAAGTACGGGATCGAGATCGCGGCCTTCGTCGTGGAGAACGTCTCGCTGCCGCCGGAGGTCGAACGGGTGATCGACGAGCGGGCCGGGATGGCCGCCGTCGGCGATCTCAACGAGTACGTCAAGTTCCAGCTGGCGAGGGGCCTCGAAAAAGGCGGCGGCGGCGCCGGCGGCGTGGCCACCGAAATGGCGGTGGGCCTGGCGATCGCCCAGCAGATCATGCAGCAGCAGGGTGGGCTGCCGGGCCCCGCCCCCGCCGCACCGCCGAACCTCCCGCGGCTTCTCACCCCGGCCGAGGTGGCTCGGATCCTCGCCGTCAGCGAGGAGGACGTGCTCGGGCTCGTCGCCGCCGGGGAACTCAAGGCGAAGCGGATCGGCGACGCCGTGCGCATCGCGCCGGCCGCGCTCGAGGCCTACCTCGCCGAC
Source organism: Acidobacteriota bacterium (assembly GCA_003696075.1). Classification (NCBI taxonomy): domain Bacteria; kingdom Pseudomonadati; phylum Acidobacteriota; species Acidobacteriota bacterium. The sequence goes on along the minus strand of RFHH01000168.1, from coordinate 847 downwards.
TGAGCCTTCCTCCGGCCCGCTCAGCTCTCCGGAATCGCCGCGGGCGCGAGGGCGGCGCGAACGTCCCCGTGGCGGTGCAGCGCCGCCCGCGCCTGGGCCTTGAGCGTGAAGACCCACCGGCGCAGCGAGGCGACCGCTCGCGTGCCTCCGAACGCGAGCGACACGTCGAGACTCCGGAGCGCGGCCAGGGCATCGCCCCGTCGCAGCTCGAGGCGGGCGCGCTGCAGGTAGGGAAGGTAGTCGATCGACTCCGCCCCCGGCGTCGGCACGTCGAGAGCCGGGAGCGGGTGGGCCGCGATGACGCGGTCGAGCAAGGGCGCCGCCTCCTCCACCCTCCCCTGCTCGATCAGGGCGACGGCGCGCAAGTAGGTCTCCGTCCACGCCCCGTCGGCGGCGAGAGAGGGAAGCACGGCGAGGGCCGCTGCAGCGAAGGCGATCGGCCGGGTCGAGCGGTGAAGGTGTCTCATCGAGGCCTCCTCTCCGGTGCGGGTCACCGGCCCCACCCCGCCGAAGGGCGTGCGGGTCCGGTGCCATCCGCCCGGCTCAGCAGCCAAGTCCTTGATCTCCAAGATTTTGAGCGAGCGCCGCGCGAAAAGCGGGCGGGACGAAGCGTCTCGGATTGAGACGCCGAGCCGATCTTCGCCGAGGAACCTGCCGCCGGGCGCTCGGCCCGGCCCTCGCAGAGGGGATCGAACGGGGCGACGGCGAGACCGGGGATGCGGCAGCGCTCGTCGGGGCCGAAGACGGAGGACCCGAAGCTGCGGCGGCACCAGGGGCAGGTGAAGCGCCAGACGACGGTGCGGCGGGAGGGGACGGGTCGTCCGCCGCGGCGGTGGGGTTTCCAGCC
>RFHH01000167.1 GCA_003696075.1 Acidobacteriota bacterium | reverse complement strand
CGGACTCCCGGCGGGCACGAGAGGCGCGCGCCGCCGCCTCGATCGCCGTCGAGCAGGCGCTGGAGGCGCATCGCGTCGCGGAGGAGGAATACCGGTGGGGAGCGGCCACGATGCTCCAGGTGCTCGAGGCGGAACGCGCCCTCACGGAGGCCCGGCTGGCTCACCTCGAGGCGGCACACGACGGGCTCGTCGCCGCGGCGGCGATCGGCGAGCTGACCGCCGGGCCGCCCGTGCTTCCATCGGGAAAAGGGGGAGGACCGTGAGGAGGCTCTGGCCGGTGCTGGTGGCGGCGCTCCTCGCGGCCGGCTGCGCGGCGGGGGGAGCCGAGGGGCCGGGCGGAAGCGAACCGGAGGCGGCGCCCGCAAGCCGGGGACCCTCGCCGGTGCGGGTGCGGGTGGTCCGGCTCGAGCCGGGCCCGTTCGTCGAGTTTCTGCGCCTGACGGGCACCACCGAGCCGTGGACCGAGGTCCAGGTCTCCTCCGAGCTGGGGGGCACGGTCCGCGAGGTCGGCTTCGACGAGGGCGACGAGGTGCGGGCGGGACAGGTTCTGGCGAGGATCGGCGACGACCTCGCCCAGGCCCGCCTGGACAGGGCGCGCGCCGAGCTGACCGACGCCGAGAGCGACTACGGGAAGATCGTCGAGCTGGTCCGCCGGAAGGCCGTCCCCGAGCAGGAGCTCACCGCGGCCACCGCGCGGCGAGACCGCGCCGCGGCGACCGTGCGGGAGGCGGAGCTGCTGCTCGAGCGGGCGGTCCTCCGCGCGCCGATCTCCGGCGTCGCGGTGGAACGGCTCGTCGAGCCGGGCGAGGTGGTGCCTCCGGGGGCGCCGATCACGCGGATCCTGAAGATCGACCCCCTGAAGGTGGAGCTGGCCGTGCCCGACACCGAACTCGGCTGGCTGCGCCGGGGGGCGCCGGCGACGGTGTCGGTGGACGCCTATCCGGATCGGGAGTTCCCGGCGAAGATCCACTTCATCGCACCCGACGCGGACCGAGACAGCCGCTCCTTCCGGGTGGAACTCGAACTCCCCAACCCGAACGGCCGGCTGAAACCCGGCATGACCGTGCGCGCCCGGTTGGAGAAGCGCCGCGTCGAGGACGCGATCGTCGTCCCGATGGACGCGCTGCTCACCCGGCGGGAGGGCCCGGTGGCCTACGTGGTCGAGGAGTGCCGTGCCGTTCGCCGGAAGGTGAGGCTCGAGGCCACGGAGGGGGGAAAGGCGCTCGTCGGAGACGGACTCGTCGAGGGCGATCTGCTGGTCATCGAAGGGCAGGACGAATTGACCCCCGGGCGCCCGGTGCGGACGGAGTCCTGCCCGTGACGGCCCTCACGCGGGCCGCCCTGCGCCGGCCGCTGACGATCTACATGCTGATGGCGCTCTCGGTCATCGGCGGCCTGGCCGCCTACCGGGCGCTCCCGCGCGAATCGTTCCCCGAGATCCGGATTCCGCTGATCGTGGTGAGCACCGTCTATCCCGGCAGCTCGCCGAGCGACGTGGAAGCGCAGGTGACCCGGAAGATCGAAACGGAGCTCAAGGGGCTGTCCGGCGTCAAGGAAATCCGGTCGACCTCCTCCGACGGCTATTCCCTGATCGAGGTCGAATTCACGCCGGACGTCGAGCTCGACACGGCGCTCCAGAAAGTGCGGGAACGGGTCGATCTCGCCCTTCCCGAATTGCCGGAGGATGCCGAGGATCCGGCGATCAGCGACATCGACTTCTCGCGGATCCCGATCATGATCCTGCACCTCGGCGGCGACCTCGGCATGGTCCGGCTCAAGCGCATCGCCGACGACCTCGAGGACCGGCTCGAGGCGATCCCCGGCGTGAACCAGGTCAACGTGATCGGCGGCCAGGAGCGCGAGGTCCATGTCTTCGCCGACCCGAGGCGGCTCACGGCGTACGGGATCGGGCTTTCCGACCTGATCGAGACGATCGAGCGGGAACACCTGTCGGTGCCCGGCGGGTCGCTCGACATCGGACGCCTGAGCTTCCTCGTCAGGGTGCCGGCCGAGGTCCAGGATCCGCTCGAGATCGCCGACTTCGTCGTCGAGGTGGTGGGCGGAAGGCCGGTCTACGTCAAGGACGTGGCCGATGTCGTGTACGGGTTCGAGGAGGAGTCCAGCCGGGCGCGACTCAACGGCTCGCCGGCGATCGCGCTGACGGTCGAAAAGCGCACGGGAGCCAACATCATCGCCGTGGCGCGGAGTATCCGCGAAGTGGCCGAGGACGTTCGCCGCCAGCTCCCTTCCGGCGCCGAGCTGAGAATCACCGAAGACCAGTCCGAGGACATCGAGGAGATGGTCCGCAACCTGGAGAACAACATCCTCTCCGGGCTGGTTCTCGTGCTGGTGGTGCTCTTTCTCGCGATGGGGTGGCGCCCGGCGGTGATCGTCGCCGCGGCGATCCCCTTCTCCATGGTGATCACCTTTCTCGCCGTAGCCCTGCTCGGCTACACGCTGAACATGGTGATCCTCTTCTCCCTCGTGCTCCTGCTCGGCATGCTGGTCGACAACGCCATCGTCACGGTGGAGAACATCTACCGCCATCGGGAGGCCGGAGATCCGCCTGCGGTCGCCGCGGAGGCCGGGACGCGGGAGGTGACGATGCCGATCGTCGCCTCGACCGCGACGACCCTGAGCGCCTTCGCCCCCATGCTGATGTGGCCCGGGATCGTCGGCGAGTTCATGAAGTTCCTTCCGGTGACGCTGATTCTCGGCCTGTCGGCGAGTCTTCTCGTGGCGCTCGTCTTCAATCCCACGCTCGCCCTGCGGTTGCTGTCCGTGCCGCCGCGCGGACCCGCGCGGCACGGCCGGGGGCGCTGGCTCGACCGCTACGAGAAGCTTCTCCGCTGGTGCCTCGACCGCGGGCCCGAGGTGCCGCTGGGGTTCACGCGGAATTGGCTCCTTCTCGTGGTCTTCTTCGCCGCCCTCGCCCTGGCGCTGGCGGCGGGTCTGGCGGGATCCCTCGCCGGCGTACCGGTCCCGGCCTCCCTGCCGGCCGGGCTGCTCGGTGCCGCGGCCGCCGCTTTCGCCGCGCAGGGGGTGCTCTGGCTCCTGAGCCTGCCGGCCGTCCTCGCCGGGCGCCGCGCGTGGATCACCGACCATCGGGCGAGGATCCTCTGGTCGATGGGGGCGTTGCTGGCCCTGACCCTCGCCGCTTACGGCGCACTCGGGCGGGGCGTCGAGTTCTTTCCGGAGATCGAGCCGCGAACCATCTGGATCGACATGGAATTTCCTCCGGGAACCACCCTCGACGCCCAGGACGCGCTCGTGTCGGTGATCGAGGAGCGCACGCGGGACGTCCCCGACCTCGTGGCGGCGATGGCGAACGTCGGCTCCACCGGGGTGTCGGCCCAGGGAGGGCCCGTCGGTGGGCGGGCTTCCAACAGGAGCCGCGTGACCCTCGAGCTCGAGCGATTCCAGGCGAGGAGCCGGTCGTCCTTCCTCACGCTGCAGGAAGTCCGGCGCGAGGTCGCCGATCTCACCGGGGCGCAGATCAACGTCGTCAAGCCGGACGACGGTCCGCCCACCGGCAAGCCGGTGGCCATCCGGTTGATCGGGGACGACTACGCCGCCCTCGGCCGGGCCGCCGAGGAGCTGCGGCGCCGTCTCGCCCGGGAGCCGGGCCTGCTCAACGTCTCAGAGGACTATGACGAAGGCTTCCCCGAGGTCCGCGTCGAGATCGATCGGGAAGCGGCCGCGCGATCGGGTACCAACACCCGGGACGTGGCGCTCGCGATCCGCACCGCCCTGGCCGGCACTGAGGTCGCCAAGTTCCGTTCGGGGGAGGACGAGTACGACATCGTCGTCCGGCTCCCCGCTCCCGAACGCCGGTCGCTGGACACGCTCGAGGAGCTGACCGTCGTCGGCGCCGGCGGGCGCACGGTGCCGATCCGCAGCCTCGCCCGGGTCGTCGCCGCCTCCGGGCCGTCGGCGATCCGCCGCGTGGACCTCCATCGCGTCATCACGGTCGAAGCGGACGTCGACCACGCGGGCGGTTACACCGACGGAGAGATGCGGCGACGCGCCGCGGCCGCCGTCGCCGGGTTGGGTCTGCCCGACGGGGTGCGATGGGAGTTCGCCGGCTCGACCGAGGAGGAAGGCGAGTCGCGGGATTTCCTGGTCCGAGCGTTCCTCGTGGCCATCCTCCTGATCGCGCTGATCCTCGTCACCGAATTCGACTCGCTGGTGACGCCGATCACGATCCTCGTCTCCGTCGTCCTCAGCCTCATCGGCGTCCTGTGGGGCCTCATCGTCACCCGGACGCCGTTCGGCATCGTGATGACCGGCATCGGGGTCATCTCCCTCGCCGGGATCGTCGTCAACAACGCCATCGTGCTGTGCGACTTCATCCTCCAGGCGCGGCGCCGGGGCGTTGGCAAGGTCGAGGCGATCGTCGCCGCCGGTCGCACCCGGATGAGACCCGTCCTCCTGACGGCGGTGACAACGGTGCTCGGCCTGATCCCCTTGACCACCGGCGTGAACGTCGATTTCTTCGGCGGCGGCGTGACCTTCGGCAGCGAGTCGTCCCAGTGGTGGGGACCGATGGGTGTGGCGGTCATCTTCGGGCTCGGGGTCGCGACGGCGCTGACCCTCGTCGTCGTGCCGGTCACGTACGACGTCCTGTCCGACGTCAGCGAGCGCTGACCGCGCGGCGGTCCGCGCGTCCGCCATCCGCTTCGGACCGGCCGGGAGCGAAAGGGCGCCCGGTCGTCCCCGGGGCGGAGCCGGAAGACCGACACCGCCGGCCGGATCGGATCGCGAGGCCGCCACCGCGGGAGGATTCAGCGGGTGGCGGTCCCCGCGGAGAGCCGGCCCGCCGCCCAGCGCGCCGTCTCCGAGACCGCCGGCTCGGGATCGCGCTCGAGACGCCGGACCGCGCCCAGCAGGCCGCGGGCCCCGGTGTTCGCCGCCACGATCAGCGCATTCCTCACCAGACCGGCCCTCTTCGCACGCCGCAGGGGGCTGCCGCGGAACGTCCGGCGGAACCGCTCGTCGTCCATCGCCAGCAGCTCCTCCAGCTCCAGCCGCTCGAGCTCCGGCCGGCTCCGGAAGGCCTCGCCCGCGTGCGGGGTGACGCGGCGGTTCCACGGGCAGACCTCCTGGCAGACGTCGCAGCCGAACAGCCAGTCGCCGATCCCTTCCCGCAGGGCCTCCGGGATGGGTCCGCGGTGTTCGATGGTGAGGTAGGAAATGCAGCGGCGGGCGTCGAGATACCACGGCTCCGGCAACGCGCCGGTGGGACAGGCGTCGAGGCACGCCCGGCAGGAGCCACAGCGTTCGCGGACCGGCGGCGGGGGCGGCGGCGGCTCGAGATCGGTGAGGAGAATGCCGATGAACCGCCACGAGTCGCCGCGCGGACCGATCAGGCAGGTGTTCTTCCCGATCCAACCGAGCCCCGCCGCGGCGGCGTACTCGCGCTCGAGAACCGCGCTGGTGTCGACGAGAGCGGTGCTCCGGAAGCGCACCCCGGCGGCGCGGGCGATCTCGTCCGCCCAGTTCCCGAGCATCCTCTTGACGGTGCCGTGGTAGTCGTCGCCGAGGGCGTAGCGGGCGATGAAACGGGCGATGCCGGACCGCCTCCGGCGGTCGCGTGGAGGGCGGAGGTAGTGCACGGCCCCTACGAGGGCGCTCCGCGCCCAGGGCCAACGGCGGCGCGGATCCCGCCGGATCTCCGCGGTCCGCGCCATCCATTCCATCCCCGCATGGGCGCCCGCCGCGAGCCACCGGTCGAGCGCCTCGACCCGCGGCGGCGGGCCGAAGGGGATCGCACCGCAGGCGTCGAACCCGGAGCGCCGGCCGGCCTCCTCGATCAGCGCCCCGTCCAACCGGATGCGCGCCTCCCGCTCTTCCACCTGCCGTCCCCCGGCCGACCGCGTGGATAATCGCCTCGATGGACATCGTACACATCACGCCGGAGTTCGCCCCGTTCGCGAAGGCAGGGGGGCTCGGGGACGTGGCGGCGGCGCTGCCGGCGGCCCAGGCGGAGCGCGGCCACCGGGTGCGCGTCCTCGTCCCCGGCTACAGGGAGCTTCTCGACCGGATCGACTCCCTGCCCGGGGCCGGGACCCTGCCGGTCTCCTTTCCCATCGGGGGGCGCGAGATCCCTGGAGTGGCCGTCCGGAAGAGCGTGGGCCCGGTCGAGCTCTGGGCGATCGCCCAGCGCGAGCTGTTCGACCGCCCGGGGCTGTACGGGGGGCCGCGGGGAGCCTACCCGGACAACGGGGTCCGGTACCTCTGGTTCTCCGGCGCCGCTCTCGCGGCGCTCCGTTGCGCCGGCGACCGAGTGGCCGCCGTCTTCTGTCACGACTGGCCGGCCGCCGCGGCGGCGGTCCTCCTCCGCGTGCGGCCGGTGCCGGACGACCCGCTGGAAGAGGCGGCCTCGGTGCTGGTGATCCACAATCTCGCGCACCAGGGAATCTTCCCGTCGGCTGTCGCCGCCCAGCTTCCCCTCCCGCGTCTCGCCCTCGGACACGGCGCGACGATCAACATCCTGGCCGCCGGGATCCGGTACGCGACGGAACTGGTCACCGTCTCCCCGACGTACGCCAGGGAGATCCTGACCCCCGAGGCGGGCTGCGGCCTGGACGACCTGCTGCGGGCCCGCCGCCGCGACCTCCACGGGGTTCTCAACGGGCTCGACACCTCGGAGTGGGACCCCGCCCGCGACCCCGCGCTGCCCGCCAACTACGGACCGGACGACCCCGCGGGCAAGGAGGCTTGCAAGGTGGCGCTGCAGCGCGAGCTGGGGCTCGTCTCCGCTCCGGGTGCGCCGCTGTTCGGGGTCGTCAGCCGGGCCGATCCCCAGAAGGGCCTCGACCTGGTGCGGGAGGTGCTGCCGTGGATCGCCGCGGAAGGGGCGCAGGCGGCCGTGCTTTGTGCCGGAGATCCCCATCTCACCTCGAGCCTCGCCGCTGCCGCGCGCGCGGCGCCCCGCGCGATCGCCGTCGTGGACCGCTTCGACGAGGCGATCGCCCGGCGGATCTACGGGGCGGCCGACTTCTTCCTCATGCCGAGCCGATTCGAACCGTGCGGGCTGGGCCAACTGATCGCGATGAGGTACGGGGCTCTGCCGGTCGCCCGCCGGACGGGGGGGCTGGCGGACACCGTCGTGGACGTCGACGAAGACCCGGAACACGGCACGGGGCTGCTGTTCGACCGCCCGGAGGCCGGCGCCCTGCAGGAGGCGTGCCGCCGCGCGCTGGTCCTCGTCCGCGCCGAGCCCGAGCGCTTCTCCCGCGCCCGCCGGCGCGCCATGCTCCGGGACTTCTCGTGGAGCCGCTCCGCCGCACGGTACGACCGCATCCTGGGCCGCGCGGTCCGGCGGGAACGGTCGCGAGTGCTGCGATGACGGGAGATTCGGCCAGCGCGATCGCTCCGCGCCTGATGGTGCTGGGAGCCGCCCTTCTCTTCTCCACCGGCGGTGCCGCGATCAAGGCCTGCGAGCTGGACGCCTGGCAGATCGCGGCCTTCCGGTCAGGGGTCGCCGCGCTGTTCCTGATAACGGTGTCACGCCCACTGCGGCCGCTCCGCGATCCGCGCCCGTGGCTCGTCGGCGTCGCCTATGCCGCCACCATGCTGCTGTACGTGGGCGCCAACAAGACCACGACCGCGGCCGATTCGATCTTCCTCCAGTCGACCGCCCCGCTGTACGTGATGCTCTTGGGCCCGGTCCTGCTGCGGGAGGTGCCGACGGGGCGCGATCTCCGGCTGGGGGCGGTGATCGCCGCGGGACTCCTGCTCGTGATCGGCGGTGCGCAGAGCCCGGCCGCCACCGCCCCCGCCCCGGCCGTCGGGAAGGCGCTCGGCGCCGCCAGCGGGGTGACCTGGGCTCTCACGCTGGTGGGGCTCCGCTGGCTGGGACGCACCCCCGTGGCGGGTCACGGCTCGGCCTCCGTGATCGCCGGCAACGTGCTCGCCTTCGCCGCGGGGCTCCCGTTCGCACTTCCCGTGGCGGCCCCCGGGGCCGGGGACGTGGCGCTCGTCCTCTACCTCGGCGTGGCGCAGATCGGCCTCGCCTACATCCTGCTGACGCGCGGAATCCGCCGAGTGCGGGCCGTCGAGGCCGCGCTCCTGCTGCTCGCGGAACCGGTGCTCAATCCGCTTTGGAGCTGGGCGGCACACGGGGAGACGCCGTCGTGGCCCACACTCGCCGGTGGAGGGCTGATCCTGGCGGCCACGGCGGCGCACCTCGCGGGTGGCCGTCAGGGCAGCGACCCGGGTCGTCCGAACAGGTAGCCCTGGCCGTACGGCACGCCGAGAGACCGGACCGCCTCGAGCTCGGCTTCCGTCTCGATCCCTTCGGCGATCACCTTGGCGCCGATCTGCGTCGCGACCTTCTGCAAGGCCTCCAGCATCGCCCGCCGGTTCGGGTCGACATCGATCCCGCGGATCAGGCTCAGATCCACCTTGATGAAGTCGGGGACCATCTCGATCACCGAGGACAGGCTGGCGTACCCGGAGCCGGTGTCGTCGAGGGCGATGCCGAAACCGAGACCCTTGTAGTAGTCCCGGGCCTCGCGGAAGATCGAGAAATTCCGCACCGACTCGCGCTCGGAGATCTCGAAGACCACGTCCCCGGGCTGGAGGCCGCACTGGTCGAGAGTGTGCTGAACGGTTCCCGTTCGGAAGCTCGGATCGTGGATGGCCGAAGGCAGGCAGTTGAGAAACAGGCGCCGGCCGGCGGGGAGGTTCCCCGCCGCAACGCGGAGTGCGCTCCGCCGGCACAGGCAGTCCAGCTCGAACAGCATGCCGGTCCGCTCGGCCATCTCGAACAGGACCGCCGGCGACTGCCAGGGCGTTCCCCAGGGACCGCGGGTCAGCGCCTCGTATCCGAACACGGCCAGCGTCTCGAGGTCGAGGATCTTCTCGAACACCGTCTGCACCTGCTCCGCGAGGAGCAGGTTCAGGAATTCGCGCTTCTTCTCGCGGTCGCGCACGGCGAGGCCGAGATGGGCGTCGCGCCGCGCGGCGTCGATGGCGTCGCGGACGCTCCGCTCGGGGCGGAGGGTGGGGTTGCGGAGGGTCAGCGCGTGTCCCACCGGCAGCTCGATCGCGCGGTCGGTGTAGGGAAACACGATCTTTCCGGCGTTCTTCTCCAGAACGTCGGAGAGGATCCTGGCCAGCGCGGGGAGCGTCTCCCGGTAGAAGAGGTAGTCTTTTCTCGGCCGGAAGAGAAGCACGACCAGGTGGTCGTGCCCCGCGTCGACGGTCGCGATCACGTCCCCCGACTCGAGATAGCCTCCGAGTGCATTCAGGACCTGAGTGTCGAGTTCCCGGCGCGAGCGCCGGTAGGCCTCCTCGCCGTACAGACGCTCGACCTCCGCCAGCGCCGAGGTGTCGACGAGAACCACGCCGACCGCGCCCGTGACGGTGAAGCGGGCCGCGATCTCCGGCATGAGTTCGTCGATCAGCCCAGCGGCGACCTCGGCCGCGGTCCCGACCGGGAGGACCTCGACGCCTGACGAGCTCATCGCCCGCTGTCCCGCCGAGCGGCGGTCCGCCGGCCCGCGGGGCCGGACGCCGAACGGGGCGCCTCCTTCCCGCGCACTGTGCCTCCCCCGGGGCCGGGCCGGGGCCGCGGCCCCGACGGTCAATGTGGGTCCCCCGGCATCGGGCGGCAATGCGGGCGCTTGTTCCCCGCTCCCGCGGAAACTTATAGTGCGGCCCCGCGAAGCGCGCGGGGGAGGTGGCGACCGTGATCCCGGAAGACCTGAGACGAGGCAACTTCGGGTCGAAGGTGGGCTTCATCCTCGCCGCGGCCGGCTCGGCGATCGGCCTGGGGAACATCTGGCGGTTCCCGTACACGGCGGGGGAAAGCGGCGGCGGCGCCTTCGTCCTCGTCTATCTCCTGTGGGTGGTGCTGCTCGGCGTGCCGGTCCTGCTCGCGGAACTGGCGATCGGCCGGGCCAGCCAGCGGAACCCGGTCGGGGCGTTCCGGGCGCTCGCCCCCGGCTCCTGGTGGCCCGCCGTGGGCGGTCTCGGTGTCCTCACCGGCTTCGGGATCCTCGCCTTCTACAGCGTCGTCGCCGGGTGGACCCTCGGGTATCTGGCGAAGTCGATCAGCGGCGGCATCCGCGAGCTCGGCACCCCGGAGGCGAGCCGCGCTGCGTTCGGTCAACTCATCGGCGATCCGCTATCGGCTTTGTTCCTGACCTTCCTCTTCCTGCTGCTGACGGTGCTCGTCGTCCGGGGAGGCGTGCAGGGGGGTATCGAGAGGGCGTCGAAGTTCCTCATGCCGTTGTTCTTCCTGCTCCTGGTGGTGCTCGCCGTGCGGGCCGTGACCCTTCCGGGCGCCTCCGAGGGCCTTCGGTTCCTGTTCCACTTCGAGTGGGAGAAGATCACCCCCCGCGTGGCGATGACGGCGCTCGGGCAGGCCCTGTTCAGCCTCAGCCTCGGGATGGGGGCGATGATCACCTACGGCTCGTATCTGCCGCGCAGCGAGAACTTGCCGTTCTCCGGCGCTTCGGTGGCCTTCTTCGACACGCTCATCGCCCTGCTGGCCGGACTCATCATCTTTCCGGCGGTGTTCGCCACGGGAGGGAAACCGGACGCCGGTCCGGGGCTGGTCTTCGTCGTCATGCCCACCGTTTTCGACAAACTCCCGCTCGGCGTTCTCTTCGCCGTGGCGTTCTACGCCCTTCTGGCGATCGCCGCCCTCACCTCGACGATCAGCCTTCTCGAGGTGATCGTCGCCTACCTCGTGGACGAGCGCGGCTGGGACCGGTCGCGTGCGTCCTTCAGCGTGGGGGGTGCGTGCTTCGTGGTGGCGGTGCCGTCGGCCCTCTCCCAGGGGGGAGCGGCCTGGCTCTCCGAAGGGGGTCTCTTCGGGCTCGACTTCCTGACGCTCCAGAGCATCCTGTTCGGCAACTACGCGCTCAGCATCGGCGCCCTGCTGATCTGCCTGTTCGTGGGTTGGCGATGGGGAACGGCGCCGGCGGTGGAGGAGATGCGCCGCGGAGCGGGTGAGCTGCGCACCGCGGCCCTGTGGTCCTTCCTCGTGCGGTATTTCTGCCCGCTGGCGGTGGCCGCCGTGCTCGCGTTCATCGTGGTCACGCGGCAGTATTTCTGACGCCGGACATGGATGCGCTCCGCGCCACCTACGAGCTGCGGTGCGACGCTTCCGCGGCCGAGACCCGCGCGCGGGAGATCGCCCTCGAGCAGACGGCGGAGCTGCCCCGCGAAGCGGTCGCGCGGGCCGGGTTGCCGCGCGACGTGGTGGGGCGGGTCGAATCGCTGCGAGAGGCGGGACCCGGCCGGTTCCTGGCGGAGATCGTCTATCCGGCGGAGGTCCTCGACGGTACGCTCTCCCAGATTCTCAACGTTCTGTTCGGCAACACGTCGCTCCAGCACGACGTGGCGCTCGTCGACCTCGACCTCGACCCCGCCGCGGCGGCGGGATTCGGAGGCCCGCGCCTGGGCGTGGAGGGACTCCGGGAGCTGACGGGGGCGCGCGGCCGGCCCCTGACGGCGACCGCGCTCAAGCCGGTCGGCTTGTCGGCGGAGCGCCTCGCGGAGCTCTGCCGGCTGTTCGCCGACGCCGGCGTCGACATCGTCAAGGACGACCACGGCCTCGGCGATCAGCCGGCGGCGCCGTTCGCCGACCGCGTGCGCGCCTGCCAGGAGGCGGTTCGGCAGGCGGGCGGCCGAACGCTCTACGTCCCGCACGTCGGCGGCGCACCATCGGAGATGGCGCGCCGGATCGCGGTCGCGCGCGATTGCGGCGTGCGCGCGGTGATGGCCGCACCCATGCTGTGCGGCCTGCCCGCCTTTCACGAGGCCGCTTCCGGATCGGGACTCGCGGTGATCGCGCACCCCGCTCTCGCGGGCGCCGCGCGGATCGCGCCGGAGGCGCTCCTGGGACGGCTGTTCCGCCTCGCGGGAGCGGACGCGGCCGTCTTCCCGCACGCGGGGGGTCGCTTCGGCTTCACGCTCGACACGTGCGCCCGGATCGCCGCGCGCCTTCGCGACCGATGGTGCGGGCTCCGGCCGGCCATGCCGATGCCGGCCGGCGGGATGGCGCTCGAGCGCGTGCCCGAGCTGATCTCCTTCTTCGGTGCGGACACGATCCTGCTGATCGGCGGCAGCCTCTACGCGGGAGGCGACCCGGCCTCCCGGGCGAAGCGCTTCGTGGAATGCGTGAGAAACGCCGCAACGTGAGCCCGGACCGGCGGGCGGACCGGGCGGCGCGCGTGGCCGAAGCGCTCGGGTGGCTGACCCGATACGACGCGATCGTCGACGACCCCGCCGCGTTCCGCGCCGCGCTCGACTCCCCGCCCCCGGTGGACCTGATGGTCCCCCCCGGCCGGGGCACGCGGGAGCACGTGGCCGGGCTTCTCGCCGCGAGAGGCGTGTCAGCGGAGCCCGTGCCCTTCAGCCCCCACCACCTGCGCGTGACCACCGAGGCGGGAGCCGGTTCGCTGCCGGAGGTGCAGTACGGCTTCGCCTTCCCCCAGGGGGCGGTGAGTTCGCTTCCGCCCCTCGCGCTCGCACCCTCACCCGGTGAGGACGTGCTCGACGTCTGCGCGGCGCCGGGCGGCAAGACGGCGCTCCTCGCGGCGCTGGCCGGCGATCGCGCGCGGCTGATCGCCGCCGACAAGTCGCCGGGTCGGGTCGGGCTCCTCGTTCAGGTGCTGGCGCGTCACGCGGTCACCTGCGCCGCGGCCGTCCGGCAGGACGGCGCGACCTTTCCCGCCGCGGGGGGGTTCGATGCCATCCTTCTCGATGCCCCCTGCACCGGCGAAGGGACGTTCCGCGTGCCGTCCCCTCGTTACGCTCCGACGGGCGAGGAGGGGCTCGCGCGCGCCGCGGCGCTCCAGCGGCGTCTCGCGGCCCGGGCCGCCGAGCTGCTCCGGCCCGGTGGGCGCCTCGTCTACTCCACCTGTTCGTACGCTCCCGAGGAGAACGAGGCGGTTCTGAGCGACCTGCTCGCCAGGCGGCCCGATCTCGATCTCCGCCCGCTTCCCCGGTCGTTTCCCGGTCAACCGGGCCTCCTCGCCTGGCGCGGGCGCCGCTTCGACGACCGTCTCGTCCGCGCGCGCCGGTTGTGGCCGCACCACACCGGTTCGTGGGGCTTCTTCGTCGCGCTGCTCGTCCGCGACGAGAACGCGGCGCCGCCGGCCGCCCCCCGCCCCGGCGAAGGCCCCGCGCTTTTCGAGGACGGGGCGGCCCGGGCCGACCTGGAGCGCGCGTTGGCGCGGTTCGGCGCGCCCCCCGAGGTCCTCGCGGGCCACACGGTGCTGGCGCGCGGGCGGGACGTCTGGGTCCTCGGTGGAGGCCCCGCGGCGGCCCGGGCGGCATCGCTCTTTCGGCTCGATCTCGTCGCTCCCGGCCTGCGCGTGCTGCGCAGGCCGCGCGCGGGCCACCGGCTGACCACCGCGGCGCTTCGCTGGCTCGACTCGGGCATCACCGATCGGGCGGTCGAATTGTCGTGGGAGGACGCCGTGGCACTCCTCGCCGCGGGCAGCCGCGACGCACCTCCCGGCCTTCCCGGCGGGCACGTGGCCATTCGCACCGCGGGGCGGGTCGTCGCCGGCGGGTTCGTTTCCGGGGGCCGCCTGGAACTCCAGTTGCCGCGGGCCTGGCGCTGACGTCCGGGGGCGGTGCGGCGGTATACTCCGGCACTTTCCGCGCCCTGCGCGCCGGGGAGGTCACCGATGCGCCGCCGCCCCAACCGATGCTCGGCCCTGTGGATCCTGCCGCTTCTCCTCGTTTCCTGCCGCTCGGCGCCGGAGCCGGCCGGCGCGCCGGCTCCCGAGGAACGGTGGCCGGCGGGCGACGCCGCCGCGGCCGATGCGGTCCGGCGCATCGTCGGAGCGGCGCGGGCGGACGACCGGGCGATGGAGCGCCTTTCCGGACTGTGCGACGGGATCGGCCCGCGCCTCGCGGGGTCGGTTGCCTTCGACCGCGCCGTCGAGTGGGCCTTCGACGAGCTCCGGGCGGACGGCCTCGACCGTGTGGCGCTCGAGACGGTCCGGATCCCCGTGTGGGAACGGGGAGAGGAGTCGCTGACCCTCCTCGAGCCCGGACCGCCGCGGCGGCTCCCGATCCTCGGCCTCGGCCGGAGCGTCGGTACGCCGGCCGGCGGCGTCACGGGCGAGGTCGTGGTCGTGCGCGATTTCGACGAGCTGGAGCGGCGGGCCGGAGAGATCGACGGAAAGATCGTCCTGTTCAACCATCCGATGCGGGAGCAGGAGAACATGTTCGCCGCCTACGGCGAGGCGGTGATCTACCGCGCCGACGCGGCGAACCGCGCGGCGAAGCACGGCGCGATCGCCGTGCTCGTGCGCTCGGTGACCACGAGAAGCCTCAGGACCCCCCACACGGGGGCGATGCGCGAATACGAGGAGGGTGTCCGCCGGATTCCCGCCGCCGCGGTCACGATCGAGGACGCCGAGTCGTTCGCGCGGCTGGCGGCCCGAGGGGAGCGGATCGTCGTCCGCCTGGAGATGGGGGCACGGCGCCTCCCCGAGCATCCCTCCGCCAACGTGATCGGCGAGCTGCGGGGCCGCGAAAAGCCGGACGAGATCGTGGTGATCGGCGCCCACCTCGACTCCTGGGACGTCGGGACGGGCGCGCACGACGACGGCTCCGGGGTGGTGATGGCCATGGAAACGCTGCGCTTGCTGCGGGCGCTCGACCTCCGGCCGCGCCGCACCGTGCGCGCCGTGCTCTTCGCCAACGAGGAGCATGGGCTCGATGGCGGGAAAACCTACCTGCGCGATCACCGCGCCGAGCTGGATGCGCACGTCGCCGCTCTCGAGTCGGACTCGGGTGGGTTCCGCCCCGTCGGCTTCAGCTTCGCGGGAACGGACGAAGCGGCCGCCCGGGTGGAATCCTGGCTGGAGCTTTTCGCCCCGCTCGGCGAGCTGAAGCTCTCCCGGGGTGGCGGCGGCGCCGACATCGGGCCGCTCGTGCGCGAGGGCGTGCCCGGGCTCGGGCTTCGGGTCGAAAGCACACACTATTTCGACTACCATCACACGGAAGCGGACACGCTGGACAAGATCGATCCGGCGGAGTACGCCGACGCGCTGTCGGCGTTCGCCGCGATGACCTGGCTGCTGGCGGAGTCGCCCGACCCGCTGCCGAGGGCCGAACCCGGAGCCGCCCGGGCGCACTAGCGCGGCCCCGGCCTCCGGGCGTCCAGGATTCCCGGAAGAAAGGAGTTGCCATGAGGCGGTACCTTTCGGTCCGTTGGACCACGATGCTGCTGGGCCCGGCGGTGCTCGCCGCCGCTGCGGCCGGACCCGCCGCCGCTCAGGACCTCGGCCTGTTCGGCTGGGGGATCCGGGGCGGGCTGTCGGCCAGCCCCGATCAGCTGTTCGTCGGCGCCCATCTCGAGATGGGCGAGGTCGCCCCTCACCTGTTCCTCCGCCCCAATCTCGAGATCGGTGCGGGGGACGACGAAACGGACATCGCGCTTCAGGCGGGACTCCACTACGAACTCGCCGGCCGCGTCCACCGCTGGACGCCGTACGCGGGAGGCGAACTCGGCATCGTCTACCGCGACTTCGACCGGCCGCGCGGCGGCGACACCGACGACACCGGTCTCGCGCTGAACGCGGTGGCCGGCCTGCAGACCGGTCTTGCGGGAGGCGACCGCCTGTTCTTCGAAGCCAAGGTCGGCCTCGCCGAAAAGCCGCGGCTCAAGCTCCTGGTCGGGTGGACCTTCTGACGGCGCGCCCCCGGCGCTCGAACAGCGCCTCCCACCAGCGCACGGTCGCGGGCTCCAGGAGGTCGATGCGGCGCGCCGCGGCCTCGATCCAGCGGCGGCGCGCCGCCGCGTCCGCCTCGGGATAGAGGCGCGCGCCGATCGCGGGGACCTCGACGAGGGCGCGCAGCTCCTCCTGCGGCACGGCGAGGTCGGCGGTGCGCTCCTCCACCAGGGTCCAGCCGGCCTCGCCGGCGAGCTCGGCGAGTCCGGACCGGGTCCGCACCGGACCCGCGGGCGCCGGGGACCGCCCGAACAGACGCTCGCCCTCGCGGGCGAGCGCCAGCTGGAAGGGCGCCGGAGGTAGATCCTCGAGATCGGCGAGCTGCGCGGCCGGGA
Source organism: Acidobacteriota bacterium (assembly GCA_003696075.1). Classification (NCBI taxonomy): domain Bacteria; kingdom Pseudomonadati; phylum Acidobacteriota; species Acidobacteriota bacterium. The sequence goes on along the minus strand of RFHH01000167.1, from coordinate 8,110 downwards.
CGTTGAGCGCGAGGCGTGCCCCCGGCCGGCACACGCGGTACAGCTCCGCGAAGGCGCTTCCCGGCGACGGGAAGTGCCAGAAGGCGGCGCTCGACATCGCGGCGTCGAAGCAACCGTCACGGAACGGCAGGGATGCCGGAACGGCGCGCACCCAGGCGGCGTTCGGAACGAGGTGCCGGCGTCGGGCGACGGCGAGCATCGCCGCCGCCGCGTCGGCACCGACGACACGTCCGCCGGGACCGAGGCACCGCAACGCCGGCTCCGCCGAGACGCCGGTCCCGCACGCGAGGTCGAGAAGGCACGCGCCGGGCGGCAGCCGCAGGAGATCGGCGAGGCGGCGGCCGAGCGCGCGATACAGGCTTCCGCCCCGGACGGCCTCGTCGTACGCCTCGGCCGTCTCCTCCGTGTCCCAACTATCCGGCTCCGTCGCCATCCCGCGCCGCCAGGATTTCCCGCACGCAGCGCTCGGTCAACCGGAACGCCGCGGCCAGGGAGGCGGCGTCGAGTCCATCCGGCCGGTCCGCGGGCGAGTGCACCCGGAGCACGGCGCGCGAGAGCCGGCCGCTCGTCAGCGTCACGGCGCGGAGGCCCGCCCACGCGAGCGGCAGCGCATCGGTTCCCGTCCCTGGAGGCAGCGGTGCCCGCCGGGCGGGGATCCCGGCCTCCCGGGCGAGGCGGAGCACCCGGCGGCGAAGGGACCGCTCGCCGGCCACGCCCACCGGTCCGGGCGCGCCCACGCCGTCGAGGTTCAGCACCAGCGGCTCGCGCGCCGAGCGGAGCGAGCGGTCGGCCGCGAGCCTCCGCGCTCCCGCCATCAGATGCTCCTCCGCGCCGGTCAGAACGAGCCGGACACCGGCGGGCGGCCCTTCGGGGCCGGCCAGGCGCCGCGCCAGCTCGAGGAGGACCGCCAGCGACGCGGCGTTGTCGAGCGCCCCGGGCGACCGGTTGCCGAACGTGAGCGTGGCCAGCGCGGCGAGGGACAGCGCTCCCGCCGCGGTCACACCGGCCAGAAGGCGCGCGGGGACCCCGAAGAGCGCCCATTGAATCGCAGCGGCCGCGAGCGACACCGCACCTGCGGCCCCGGCGGCCACGAGAAACCCCCTCAACAGCAACGGCAGGTTCTGGGACTTCGAGTCGTGGTGCGCGACGAGGAGGATCCGCACCGGCCCGCCGCCCGCATCGGCCACGACGTTGGCCGTGCAGAGCTCGCCCGGAGGGGCGAAATAGAGGGAATCCCACCGCACGCCGGCCGCCGCCCCCGCGATCCCCAGCGCGGCGAGACCGGCGGCGCCGGCGCACCAGGCGCCCGCGTGCGGTGCACCGGCAACCGCGGCGGCGCCGGCAGCGAGCGCCGCCGCGAGCGACGCCAGGCCGGCGCGCAACAGCGCCCAGGGTCGCTTCAGGCTGTAGGCGAAGCGGTCTTCGCGGACGCGCCAGCCCGCCGCACGCAGCCCCTCCGACAGAAGGCGGCGGACCCTCGCGTCCCCCTCGCTTCCGGCCGCCCGGGGAAACGCGAGCGCCTGCACCCGGCGGAGGAGACCCTCACCCAGTTCTTGGTCGAGACCGGACACGCGCCCTCCGATCGCCGGGCTGGAGTTTTCCTCCGCCCGGCCCCGCGGCGCCACAAGCCGGTTTGCCGGGGCCCGCCGCTGGCCTAGATTGCCCCGGGGCGGGGTGTGCGCCCGGGCGGAGGAGCGAGAACGTGTCGCGAGCGGTCGCCGCCGCAGGGTGGCGCCTTCGGATCGAGGAGGCCCTGCGCCGGGAGGAGCTGCGCCTTCCGGTGATGCCGGACATCGTCGCGCGGGTCCAGCTCGAAGCCGCCCGCCGCAACGGCAGCGCGGGGTCGCTGGCCCGCGTCGTGGAAGCCGACCCGGGTCTCGCCGCCCGCGTCGTCAAGATGGCGAATTCGGCGATGTTCGCCGGGCTGTGCGAGATCAGGGACCTCACGCACGCCGTCGGCCGCCTGGGAAGCGGCATGGTGGTCGCCATCGTCCTCGGCGCGGCGGCGCGCGAGTGCTTTCGCGCTGCGCATCCCGGGTACGCGCGGCGGGCGCACGACTCCTGGGAGATCTCGCTCCTCGCCGCGGCTGCCGCGAGGAGCCTCGCCCTCCGCGCCGGGGAGGATCCGGAGGAGGCGTTCCTGGCGGGACTCCTCCACCGGGCGGGGGAACCGATCCTCCTTCAGGCGGTGCCGCTGCTGGCCGAACGCGACGGCGAGCCGGTCCCTCCCGCCGAGACGATCGGCCCCGTCGTCGACGAGCTCGCGCCGGTCGCCGGGGCGACCCTCCTCTCCCGCTGGAACCTCCCGGAGCCGATCGTGACGGCGGTCCGGTTCCAGAACGATCCGGCGGCGGCTCCCCGCGAGGACCTGCGGCGGACGGCGCTCACCGCGCTCGCGCGGCGCCTCGGCGAGGCCCTCTTCGCCGGCGAGGGAGCGGAAGCTCTCACCGGCGATCCCTCGGCCGCGGCTCTCGGCCTGGACGAGGAGGCGATCGCCGCCGCCGCTCCGGAAGCGGCGGCGGGCGCCGGGGAGCTCGCCCGGGCCCTCTGACGGCAGCGGCGTTGTCGCCGCGGCCCCTCGCGACCGATATTGCCCGAAAGACCCGCGGCTGCGGCCTCCGAGGCCGCGGGCGAGCCGGTTGGGAGCGGGTTCCGTGGGCACGTCCGTCGCGTCGAGGGTTGCGCCCGAGATCCGCTCGGTGCAGGAGCGCAAGTTCGCGGCCCTGATGCGCCGGGTCCTCGAGCAGAACGCGTTCTACCGCTCGAAGTTCGAGCCGGCAGGGCTTCGCCCCGGCAAGCCGGCGGGGCTGTCCGTTCGGGAACACCTCCCCTACACGCGCCGCGGGGAGCTTCTCGCCGACCAGCGCGCCCATCCTCCCCTCGGCACGAACCTCTCGTTTCCCGCCGGCCGGTACACCCGCCTGCACGAAGAGACCCTTCCGGACGGACAGGGCCTGGTCTGGGCCGACACCGCCGAGAGCTGGAGAGCCTGGCTCGATTGCTGGTGCGAACTCTACCGGAAGTGCGGCGTCACGGCGGAGGATCGCGTGCTCGTGGCCGCTTCGGAGAAGGCGGCTCCCGCGTTCCGTGCCGCGGCCGACGCCGCCGCGGAACTCGGCGCCCTCGCGCTCGGCCCCGCATGGACCGCCCGGCGAGCCGCGGACTGGCTCCGCCACCGCCCGACCGCTGTGGTCCTCCCCGCGGAGACGGCCGTCGAGATCGCCGCCGCGGCCGGGGGGAGCAGCGGTCGCGAGATCCGGCTGGTGCTCGCCGTCACGGGCCGCGATCTCGCGGCCGTGGAGGAGCGCGAGGCGGTCGCCGCCGCGTGGCGCGCAGAGTGCCGCGTCCTGCCCTCCTCGGTGGAACTCGGCTCGTTCGGGTGGGATTGCGGGCGCCGCGAGGGGGTGCACCTGCTGGAAACCGAGCTCGTGGCGGAGGTCGTCGACCCCGACTCCCTCTCGCCGGCAACCCCCGACGCGTCCGGACGCGTCCGGGGAGAGCTGGTCCTGACCACGCTGTGGCGGGAGGGAAGCCCGGTCATCCGGTACCTCACCGGCACGCGCGTCGTCCTCGACCGATCCCCCTGCCCCTGCGGTGCGAGGACCGCCGTCGTCCGCCCGCTTTGACCGAGCCGCGATGCCGGCCGGCTCCGGTTAGAATCGGCCGACGCGCTGCAGCGGCGCGGGAGGCGCACGATGGCGACCTACAGGGTGGTCCTGCTCAGGCACGGCGAAAGCACCTGGAACAAGGAGAACCGCTTCACCGGCTGGACCGATGTCCCGCTCAGCGAACTCGGCATCGAGGAGGCGCATGACGCCGGCCGGCGGCTGCGCGAGGCCGGCTACACGTTCGACGTCGCCCACACGAGCCGGCTGAAGCGAGCCATTCAAACGCTGAACATCGTCCTCGAGGAGCTCGACCTGCTGCACATCGACTGCCCGCGGTCGTGGCGGCTGAACGAGCGGCACTACGGCGCGCTGCAGGGTCTCAACAAGAAGGAGACGGCGCAGCGGCACGGCGAGGAGCAGACGTTCATCTGGCGCCGCAGCTACGACGTCCCGCCGCCGCCGCTCGACCCGAACGACGAGCGGCACCCCGCGAACGATCCGCGCTACGCGAACCTGCCTCGCGAGGTGCTGCCGGCGACCGAGTGCCTCAAGGATGTCGTCGCGCGCTTCCTCCCCTACTGGCAGGATCGGATCGCCCCCGACATCCTCGCCGGCCGCCGCGTGCTGATCTCGGCGCACGGCAACAGCCTGCGCGCCCTCGTCAAGCACCTCGATGCGATTCCGGACGACGAGATCCCGAAGCTGAACATCCCGACCGGGATCCCGCTCGTCTACGAACTCGACGAGGCCCTGCGGCCGGTCCGCCACTTCTACCTGGCGGACGAGGAAGAGGTCCGCAGGAAGGCCAAGGCGGTCGCCGACCAGGCCAAGACCGGCGGGTGATCCCGTCAGAAGGCCTCCACGCGAGCGGCTGGCTCGCCGACCGATTCGAGCATCAGGTGCGGCGGCTCGACGACGGCCAGCGTCCGGGGCCCCGCCCAGAATCTCCGGCCGCCGACACGCTCCCAGACCTTCCGCCCGTTGGTGTCGAACAAGAGCGCCCGTATCTCCTGTCGCCCGTCTCCGAGAAACTTCCGCGTCTCGAGGAGCAGCATCGTGCCGTCCGGCGAAGGGACCACGCGGCCACTATCGTTTCGCCAGCGCGCGAGCTCGACCGGCGGTTGGCCGGGCTCGGCGAGGAACAGCGTCCGCCACCCGTCGTCCTCCCGGCCCACCCACGCCAGGCGGTCCCCTGCAAGCCAGGTCGGCTCCGGGGACAACGCTGCCGACTCTGCACGCCGCACGACGCGTCCCCCCGGGACCTCCCTCACCACGAACCCTTCAGTCAAGGTCAGCCTCTGGAGCCAAAGCTCTCCGCTCCGGGAAAGGACTCCGGTGCCGGCCTGGATGACCAAAGGAGTGTCGTCGATCGTCTCCGCCGCGGGATCCACCCGGTACAGACCGAACACCAGCCCGGGCTCGCCCGTGGCCTCTTCCTCCGCTTCGGCCGTGAGCCCGGATGCGGCCCGTCGCCGAGGACTCATCGCTAGCGAGAGGTAGGCCGAGCCATCCGCCGCACGACCGGCGATTCGCACACCCCAGGGAACTCCCACGGTCGCCAACCTCTTCAGGGTCGAATCGGGTCGAGGCCCCACCACGTCGAGCCAGGCCTGGGACCACGTGCTGGCCTGCAGCAGCACCGTGCCCTCGGCCCACCGGAGCTCACGCCATGTGTCGAGGGGCTCGAGATGCACGGGTGGCCGCACGAGTCGGCCGTCCCGGTCGGAGATCCGCAACTGCTCGGCGGAGGACTTCATGCCGAAAGGGCCCACATCGGACAGGAAGGCAAACAAGCTTCCGTCGCGGTTCCAGTCGAAGGAGCTCGCTCCGGGAAAGAACGCCAGCTTTCTGCCGCTGGGCACGTCGAGCAGCCAGGCGCCGCTCCTGGTGAGGACGACGGCCCTTTCCCCGTCCGGCGACGGGAAGACCTCCGTGTCAATTTCGAAGACGGACGCCTGCCGCCGGAGTTGGAGAGGGACCGCGACGAGCGTCCCGGCGGCGGTGAGCGAGAGCCCGACTGCCAGGGTGGCGGCACCGCGTACCCAGCGGCCCCGGCCGAGGGGTTCCCCGGAGGATTGCATCGTAAAGGACGTCCCGAGGAACACCGCCGCGAGCGCCAGAGCGATCCACTCCTGCAGGCCGAGTCCCGCCGGATGCACCGGCACGAACAGCGCCCCTCCAGCGACAGAAACGGCTGCGGCGAAACCGCCAAGCAGCGCGGCTCCGGCTAGAGCACCCATGGAGGAGAGCCCCGACGACGCCGCGAGCGCACCGCAGCCGATGCCCAGGATCAGGAGCTCGCCGGCCGGTCGCAGCCACTCCACGATCGAGAGCAAGGTCGTCGCGGGGGAGAAACCGCCGGCGATGCGTGCGAGCACCACCCAGGCAAGGGTCGACAAGAGGGCGATCGCGAGGGTCGAGGCGACGACGACCGACAGCCGGATCGCCCAAAGCCGTTTGCGGGAAACCGGCCGGGCGAGCAGGAAGATCTCAGTGCCCCCTGCCCGTTCGGCGGAAAAGGACTGAATCGCGGCCAGGGTCGCCCACAATGGCCACAGACCGAGCGCGAGAGCCCCCGGAACGATCGAGAGATGCAGCTCACGGTCGCCGATCGCGCGGGCCAAGCCTGGCAGCCAGCCGTGGCGCCCCGCTGCAGCGAGCACGAAGACGAACGGCGGAAACGCCAGCGCCAGACCAACGCCCAGAGCACGCAGCGTGCGAAACTGAGTCCATTCTTTCCACACCAAGGCACGAGTCATAGCCGATCTCCGGACGAGCTGCGACCGCGCAGCGTCGCGATCACGATGTCTTCGAGCGCGAGAGGTTCGATGTCGACGTGTGTGGCGCCAAGTGCGCGGAGCCGCGATCTGAGCTCGCCATTGCGGGAACGGGCGATCAGCGACAGCGTCCGACCCTCCGCCCGCCACTCGAGCAGGTCAGTGAGCGGAGCGGGATCGGATGGCGCCTCATCCGCGAAGACCGCCGTGGCGCGCCGGAAATGGGCCTTGAGCCGCTCGACGCTTTCCTGGAGCCGGACGCGTCCGCCATCGAGCAACACGACGTGGTCCGCCACGCGCTCGATGTCCTGGATGAGATGCGAAGCGAAGACGACGGTGCCGCCCTCGGCGGGGATCGCCTCCAGGATGGCCTCGAGAATTTCCCGCCTGACGAGCGGATCCAGTCCGGATGCCGGGTCGTCGAGAAGCAGCAGCTCGCAGCGGCAGGCCGCGGCTGCAACGAGTGCGGCCTTCGCCCGCATCCCTCGGGACAGCGTGCCGACCCGCGCGCCACCGGGAAGATCGAGTCTCCGCGCCAACCGCGCGGCGAGGTCGGCATCCCAGCGAGGATGCGTGCGGCCGGCGAAGCGCAGAAGTTCGTCGACCGTCATCCAGGGATAGAGTGCGGACTCCTCCGGCATGTAGCTCACGCGCCGCCGAACCTCGAGCCCGGAGCTGACGGGATCGAAACCGAGCACCTCGATCTTTCCGCGGTCGGGATGGAGCAGGCCCGAGATCAGGCGAAGCGTCGTGGTCTTCCCGGAACCGTTGCGGCCTACCAGACCGAGCACGACACCCCGCGGAACTTCGAGGTCCACATCGTCGAGCGCGACGACCCGGCCGTATCGGCGTTGGACATGCGAGAATCGAACGGCGAGATCGGTCATCGGTCCTCCTCACCGGCAGGACGGCTTGCCTCCTCGCAGCGCCGGAAAAGCTCCACGCGCCGGTGGAGCCGGGACGCGAGCGAGTCGAGCGGTAGGCCGGCAGCCGCCGCGTCGCGGATCAGCCGGTCGAAAGCCCGGTCGATCGCGCGCAGAAGGGCCGCGCGTCCCGCGTCCTTCGCGCCATCCGCCACGAACGTGCCGGAACCGACCCGGGTCCGGACGAGCCCTTCCGATTCGAGGAGTTGAATCGCGCGGGCGGCGGTGTTCCGGTTGACGCGCGCCCGGGCCGCGAGTTCACGAACCGTCGGGATTCGATCGCCGGCCGCGAGGGCGCCGGTGGCGATCAGCCGCTCGATTCTCTCGGCGAGCTGCCGGTAGAGCGGCACCGGGCTTTGGGCATCGAGGTGAGCCAGGTCCATCGGAAGTGTCCCAGTGTCATAGGACAATATAGACAATTGGAGCCGGCAGGCAAGCCGCCGAAAAACGGCGAGGACGTCGAGCCTCGCCGCGCAAACATCGCGGGGTGCACCCGCGACGGTGCGATTTCCGCTGCAAGTCGTTGTGGGTTGGGAGATTCTGCCGAACCGGCCGCCGGAGGGATGAGCGCGCGGGAGCTACGGGTTCTCATGGGATCGGGCGCCAGCGCTCACCGTCGTCCGAGGACCTTCCAACCATCGGGAGGTGCCTCCTCGGAGGTGCGGAACTCCGTGCAACCAATCGAGCGCCACAGAGTTGCCGTCGCCGGCCGGTCGCCGAGCCGAGGATCCTGGACAAGCTCCTCGCTCTTCAGCGGGTCGATCGCCGGTTCGCACCATCGAGGGTGCGCCGAGCATTGGGG
>RFHH01000166.1 GCA_003696075.1 Acidobacteriota bacterium | reverse complement strand
GTGTCCACTCCCCGCGGGACCGTCACGAACCGCCTCCCAAAACCCCCCCCGGCGGGTGCACCGCCGTCCGGAGCACCTCCGCAAGGGTGCCTTTCGTATCACAGCGTCGCGGCCGCGTTCAAGTTCGGTCGGGATCCGTTCCGCTGCGCCGGGCGAGAAACTCTTTCACGTCACGCTCTCCACCGAGCAGGACCGGCGTCCGGTCGTGGAGCGTGCGCGGGGCGCGCTCGAGGAGGGAGCCGGAACCGTCGCTCTCGGCACCGCGGGCCTGCCGGAAGAGGAAGGCCATCGGTCCCGCTTCGTACAGGAGCCGCAGTTTCCCTTCCGGGTGACGCCGGTCGGCCGGGTAGAGAAAGATCCCTCCCTTGAGAAGCGTCCGGTGCGCGTCCGCGACCAGTGTGCCGACGTATCGCAGCGAACGCCGGGGCTGCCCGTCGGGCGGATGCAGCAGGCTTCGCACGGCCCGCTGCGTGCCATCGTCCCACAGGGGCAGGTAGGCCAGGTTGCAAGAGACCGTCGTCCCGGCGGATGGAACGCGGATGTCCGGGTGGGACAGGAGAAATTCGCCGAGCGACGGATCGTAGGTGAATCCGTGTACGCCCTGGCCCGTCGAGTAGACGAAGACCGTGCTCGATCCATACAGGGCGTAGCCGGCGGCCACGAGAAGGCGGGGCGGTTGCAGGAGGTCTTCGGCACCGGCGAGGCGGTCTTCCGGGCTCTTCCGGCGGTAGATGCCGAAGATCGTACCGACCGGCACGGCGACATCGATGTTGCTCGACCCGTCCAGCGGGTCGAAGACGACCGCGTAATGGGCCGGATCGGGGCTGCCGGGAAGCCGGATCGGTACGGCGAGCTCTTCCGAGGCGAGAGCGCACGCTTCACCGCACCGGGTCAACGTGTGCACGAGCGTGTCGTTGGCGAACTCGTCCAGCCGGGCCACCTCCTCGCCTTGCACGTTCCGGCGCCCGGCGAGCCCCAGCATGCGCCCGAGTCCGGCACGGTTCACCTCGTCCGAAATGATCTTCACCGCCAGCGCGATCGCCTCCATGAGCATCGAGAACGCCCCGGTGGCCTCGGGATGGCGGCGCTGCGCGGTGGCGATGTGTTCGAGAAGGGTCAGCGGTGTCGGCATGGGCAGCTCCCGGCGCCCCGGCGCTTGAGCGGAGCGCGTGACGCTCCTATTCTGCACCGGCCGCGCCGAAACGCAGCGGCGGGGAGGCGGGCGTGTCCGAGGATCGGTTCTGGGTCGACCGCGCGGCGGACGAAATCCTCGGCCGCGGTGTCGCGCGGCCGGTGGTGTGCACCGGAATCTCACCCTCGGGCCCGTTCCATGTCGGCCACCTGAGAGAGATCATCACCGGCGACGCGCTGGCGCGGGCCTTGAGGGAGCGGGGCGCCGAAGCCCGGCTCGTCTTCGTGGTCGACAACCTCGATCCGCTGCGCCGCGTCTATCCCTTCCTCGATCGGCAGCGCTACGAGCCGCTCGTCGGCCGCTCCCTGTGCGAGCTTCCGGCGCCCGAGGGGTCGGGCACCTACGACCGGTTCTTTCTGGACCCGTTCCTCCGCGCACTCGAGCGCCTCGGGGTCGCGGCGGAGGTCCTGCCGGCCTCGGAGCTGTACGCTTCGGGCCGCATGGACGAGGTCGTCCTTGCGGCGCTCGACGCGACACCCGCGCTGCGCAGGATCCTCTCGGAGGTGAGCGGCAAGACCCCCGGCGAGGATTGGTCGCCCTGGAATCCGCGCTGTCCCGAGTGCCGGCGTCTCGATGCAGGCACGGTCCTCGGCCACGACCGCGCCGCAGCGACGGTGCACTCCCGGTGCCGTGCTTGCGGCCGGGAGGCGGTTCAGCCGGTTCGCGGGGGCGGAAAGCTCACCTGGCGAGTGGACTGGCCGGCGCGATGGAAGGCGCTCGGGGTGACGGCGGAGCCGTTCGGCAAGGACCACGCCTCGCGAGGAGGAAGCTGGGACAGCGGGCGGCGGATCGCGCGGGAGGTCTTCGGCTTCGACCCGCCGTTTCCGGTCGTGTACGAGTGGATCGGGCTCGGCGGCGCGGGGGACATGTCCTCGAGCAAGGGCAACGTCCTGGGAGTGGCGGAACTGGTCGAGGTCGTGCCCCCGGAGGTTCTGCGCTACTTCGTCCTCCGCTCCCGTCCGTCACGCCGGATCACCTTCGATCCGGGGGAGCCGCTGCTGAGGCTGGTCGACGAGGTGGACGAGGCGGTGGCGCGCAGCACCGCCGACCGCGCGCTGCATTTTTCGCTGACCGGAAGCTACCGGCCGGCGGGAGTCCCGTTCCGGCACCTGGTGCTCGTCGCGCAGGTCGCCGGATTCGACCGGGAGCGCACGCTGGAACTTCTGCGGCGCGGGGGCTACGAGGCGGCCGACCCGGAGGCCGTCGGGGAGCGGATCGCGATGGCACGGAGGTGGCTCGACCTCTTCGCACCGGAGGAAGCGCGGGTCGCGTTCCCCGAGCGGCTGCCGCCTGCGGCCCGGGAGCTCTCGGCGGAGGAAAGACGTTTCCTCGCCAGGTTGGCGGACGCCCTCGCGGAACTGGAGGAGCCGGACGAGATTCACCGCACGATCCGGGATCTCGCGGCCCAGCCGGGCGGGCCGGGAGTCCGCAACGGGTTCCGGGCGATCTACCGGGCCCTGCTGGGCCGGGACGCCGGTCCGCGGGCGGGAACGTACATCGCGCTCGTGGGGCCGAAAAAGGTGGCCGAGCGCCTGCGCGAGGCCTCCGCTACCTCCTGAGGTGCTTCCTTCGCGGTGCGTTTTCGCCGCCGGGCGCCGGTTGGCACGGTTCCTGACCGTCCCGCCGCGGCGGGACGGGAGCGTGCGGGCTCGCTTGTCCGACGTTCTCGAAGGATCGATAGGGCGCCGCAGGGAGGACGACCGCCGCGATCGCGCTCGGCCGAGGGGCGAGGCTAGTACTTCCGGGCGTTCCCGATTCCC
>RFHH01000165.1 GCA_003696075.1 Acidobacteriota bacterium | reverse complement strand
GGGTCTGCCGGCGAGCTACCGGAAGGCGTACGAGCGGAAGCTGCGGGCCCGGCCGAAGGAGAAGCTCCCCGCGGCGTGAGCGGGAAGTCGACAGCCGAGCCCGAAAGCCCCGAAGACGACGGAAAGCCGCTCCGTCTCCGAGTTTCGGCCCGGCCGCCGTGCCCGCGGGCCCGCCCTGTCGTTCGTTTCCCTCGATTCCGCCAGCGGAGCCGACCCGAACGTCCCCGTCCCGCCGCGGCGGGACGGTCAGGAACCGTGCCAACCGGCGCCCGGCGGCGAAAACGCACCGCGAAGGAAGCACCTCAGTTGCGACGGAGGGCGCGACGGTCTTTGATGGTCCACCGCCGGCCCGCCGCTCCGGGCGCGGCGGGAGGAACGACGATGCGCAGCAGGTGGACGGCGGTGGGTTGCGCCCTCGCGGGGGTGGCGAGCGCCGTGGCGCAGGTTGAGCTCCCCGACAGCGCGGCGTCGGCCCGCGAATCGGTGGCGGTGACGGCCTACAACGACGACCTGGCGCTCGTCCGCGAGGTCCGGAAGATCGAGCTTCCGCGGGTCGGCGTCGGCACCCTGAGGTTCATGGACGTTCCGTCGGCGATCGATCCGCGCACGGTCCATCTCCAGGCCGCCGGGGGAACGGGCCGGTTCGATCTCCTGGAGCAGAACTACGAGTACGACCTCATCTCGCCGCAGAAGCTGATGGAAAAGTACGTCGGCAAGGAGGTCGAGGTCGTCTTGAGGGGATCCGATCTCGAGGAACGGCGCGTTCCCGCCGTGCTGCTCTCGGTCAACGGCGGCCCCGTCTACCGGGTGGGGGACCGAGTCCTCCTGTTCCAGAGCGGTCAGGTGACGCTCCCGAGCGTGCCCGAGGACCTCGTGTCGCGCCCGACGCTGGTGTGGACCGTGGACGTGACCCGGAAGGGCCGCTCGCGGGTGGAGGTGTCCTACCTCACCGGCGGCGTGAGCTGGCAGGCCGACTACGTCGCGGTGCTCGCCGAGGAGGACACGAAGCTCGATCTCAACGGCTGGGTGACGGTTTCGAACCGGTCCGGGGCCGGTTTCGAGAACGCGCTGCTCAAGCTCGTCGCCGGGAACGTGCGGAGGCTTCGGGGAACGCGGTTCCAGGCTTCGCCGATGGACCGGGAGAAGGCGGCGGCGCCCGGTTTCGCCCAGGAAGAGCTGTTCGAGTACCACTTGTACACGCTGGAGCGACCGACCACGCTCAAGAACAACCAGAGCAAGCAGCTCGCCCTGCTGTCGGCGCGCGGCGTCCCGGTGAAGAAGCGCCTCGTGTTGACCGGACGGGCGGGGTGGTACCGGAGCGAGATCGGAACTCTGACGCAGCCGGAGCGGCCCGAAGTGGTGCTGGAGTTCCGAAACGACGCCGCGCACGGGCTCGGGATGCCGCTCCCGAAGGGAACCGTGCGCGTCTACGAGCGGGACAGCTCCGGAGCGGAGCAGTTCGTGGGCGAGGACGCCATCGACCATACCCCGGCCGGTGAGACGATCCGGCTGTCGGTGGGGCGGGCCTTCGACGTGGTCGCCGAGCGCACCCAGACCGACTACCGCGTCCTCGGGCGGCGGGAGGCCGAGTCGGCGTTCCGCGTGGCCGTCCGCAACCACAAGGACCGCGCCGTCACGATCACCGTGCGGGAACCGGTCGGCGGGGACTGGCGCCTCGTGTCCTCGAGCCACCCCGGACGCAAGCTCGATGCCGGGACGCTCGAGTTCGAACTCGAGGTCCCCGCGCACGGCGAGACGATCCTCACCTACCGCGTGGCGGTCCGGTGGTGAACCGGCCCCGTCGCCTCCGGATCCGGCGAGCGGCATAATCCGGCGGGCCGTCGAACCCGGCGGGCGGGAGAGGAGCTGATGACCGGTGAGATCTCGGTGCGCGGGATCCGGTTCCACGCCTTCCACGGCTTGACCAAGCTCGAGCGGAAGATCGGCGTCCGCCACCGGGTCGACGTCGACCTGGTGGCCCCGATCGGCCGCGCGGCCGAGTCGGACCGTGTCGAGGACACGATCGACTACAGGCAGGTGCATGACCTGGTCGTGAAGATCGGCCGCGAGAACTCGTTCCATCTCATCGAGACGCTCGCCGTCCGGATCGCCCGCGAACTGCTGTCGACCTTCTCCTGCGAGCGGGTGCGCGTCGCGGTACAGAAGGAGACCCCGGTCGTCGACGGGATCGTCGACAGCGTGGGCGTGTCGGTCACGCTCGACAGGGAGACCACCTGATGCTGCTCCGCCGCACCTATGGCTTCGAAGCCAGCCACGTGCTGCCGCGGCACCCCGGCCGTTGCCGCAACCTCCATGGCCATTCCTACCGCTTCACCGTGGAGGTCGAGGGGGAAATCGACCCGGAGCAGGGGATGGTGATCGACTTCGGCGAACTCGACGCGGTGGTGACCGAGCGGGTCCTGAAGCGGCTGGATCACGCCCATCTCAACGACGTGCTGGAAAACCCCACGGCGGAGTGGATCGCGGTCCACCTGTGGCGGGAGCTGCGCCCGGCGCTGCCCGGGCTGCGGGCGGTGGAGCTGTACGAAACGGAAGGCGCGGCGGTGGTGTACCGGGGGGAGCTGGAGGGGGGAGCGGACCGGTGAGCACGGAACGACTCGAAAAGCTGTGGAGCGAGCTCCTCGCGGAACTCTTCGACCGATGCCCGCCCGATCCCTCGCTCGACGCCGGCGAGCTCCTGCGCCGGGCACCGCGCCGGCTCGCCAAGGCCTGGACCGAGGACCTGCTGGCGGGGGCGGGCACCGATCCGGCGGCGCTGCTGCGGCCGATCGAGATGCCCGCGGCGCGGGGCCCCGTCCTGCTGAGCGGAATCGCTTTCACCGCGGTCTGCGCCCATCACCTGCTGCCCTTCCGGGGGGTCGCCCACGCCGGCTACGTGCCGGAGGGGCGCCATGCGGGTCTGGGAGCGGTGGCGAGAGTCGTCGACGCCTGCGCGCGCCGGCTGACGCTGCAGGAAGCGCTCACGGCCAGCATCGCGGACGGGCTGGAACGCGGCCTTTCCCCCCGTTCGCTCGTGGTCGCCGTCGAAGCCGAGCACCAGTGCCTCTCGGCGCGCGGCCCCCGGAAGGCGGGACACCGGTTCGTCACGGTGGAACGGCGCGGCGCTCCCTCTCCGGAACTCGAGGCGCTCGTCCGGGACGCGTTTCGCTGAACGCGCGGAGCGCGCACGTGCGCATGGAACCTCGTGGCGGCACGCCGCGGGCGTTGCCGGTTTCCCCGGCCGCCGGTCCGAGCGACCGAGCGGCTCTCGAAGAGGACTCCGCCGGGGGCGCGCGCTGCCGGCTTCCCCGGCCGCCGTTCCGAGCGACCGAGCGGCTCTCGAAGAGGACTCCGCCGGGGCG
>RFHH01000164.1 GCA_003696075.1 Acidobacteriota bacterium | reverse complement strand
CGGATTATGCCGGAACCTCCGGGCGGCTGCCCCGCGTGCGCCTCGATCGGGCCGGAGTAGACTGGCGCCTCGCACCGGTGGCCGCGGCCGCCGGAGCGGAGGGACGCATGCTGGATCTCAAGCGGCTCCTCGCCGACCCGGAAGAGGCGCGGCGCCGGCTGGCGGCGAGGGGCGGTGATTTCGACCTTTCGGGGTTGATGCGCCTCGACGCCGAGCGCCGCGCCGCGATCGCCGAGTCGCAGCGCCTGAAAACGGAGAGGAACGAGGCCTCGCGCCGGATCGGCGCGCGGATCAAGGCCGGCGAGGATGCCGGCCCGGAACGGGAACGCGTGCGGGCCCTGGGCGAGCGCATCAAGGCTCTCGACGAGCGCGTCGCGGCCATCGAGTCGCAGCTCGCGGAGATCTGCCGGTCGCTGCCGAATTTTCCCCATCCCTCCTGTCCGGTCGGCCCCGACGAGTCGGCGAACCGGGTGGAGCGCGTCTGGGGGGAAAAGCCGTCGTTCTCGTTCCCTCCGCGGGACCATGTCGAGATCGGGGAGCTCAGCGAGACGCTCGACTTCGAACGCGCGGCGAAGGTCACGGGAGCGCGCTTCACCGTGCTCACCGGCCTCGGAGCGCGGCTCAACCGTGCGCTGATCCAGTTCATGCTCGATCTGCACACGGAGCGTCACGGCTACCGGGAGGTTCTGCCGCCGTTCATCGTCCGCCGGGAGGCTCTCGTGGGAACCGGACAGCTCCCCAAGTTCGAGGAGGACCTGTTCCGGCTTTCCGATCCCGACGACTGGTACCTCGTTCCGACCGCCGAAGTTCCGGTGACCAACCTCCACCGGGACGAGATCCTCGCGGAAGAGAGCCTTCCGATCCGGTACGCGGCCTACACCCCCTGCTTCCGCGCCGAGGCCGGTTCGTACGGGCGCGACGTGCGCGGCATGATCCGCCAGCACCAGTTCGACAAGGTCGAGCTCGTCGCCTTCTCGCGGCCGGAGGACTCCTACGACGTGCTCGAGCAGCTCACCGGGCACGCGGAGGAGGTGCTGCGTCGGCTCGGCCTGCACTACAGGGTGGTCACCCTCTCGACCGGCGATCTCGGCTTCGCCGCCGCGAAGACCTACGACCTCGAGGTCTGGCTGCCGAGCCAGAACGCCTACCGCGAAATCTCCTCCTGTTCGAACTTCGAGGATTTCCAGGCTCGGCGGGCGAACATCCGCTACCGTCCGTCCGGCGGCGGCAAGCCGCGTTACGTGCACACCCTGAACGGGTCGGGGCTGGCGGTCGGCCGGACGCTGGTCGCGATCATGGAGCAGTACCAGCGCGAGGACGGCACCTTCGACGTGCCCGACGCGCTCCGGCCCTATCTGGAGGCGCGGCTGTGACCGCAGCGCCGGGAGGCATCCCATGTTCCGAACCGCATTGATCGCCGCCGCAACACTCGGGCTCGTCCCGCCGGCCGCGTTCGCCGGCGAGGAGCCGCCCGCTGCGCCACCCTCCGAGCAGATGGAGGCGTGGTTGAAGGCGGGCCGCCCCGGGGAACACCACCGCCACCTCGCCCGGCTGGAGGGCCGCTGGAAGGCCGACATCACCTCCTGGATGCCCGGCCCGGAAGGGAGGCAGGAAGTCAAGTCCACGGGAACGATGGAATCACGGATGATCATGGGCGGCCGCTACCTCGAATCGCATTTCGAGGGGACGCTCATGGGGCAGACCTTCCAGGGCTTCGGACTCGACGCCTACGACAACATCGCCGGGGAATACGTCGGCATCTGGATCGACAGCATGAGCACGATGATCGCCGTGTTCCGCGGCCAGTGCGACGGCACGGGCAAGGTCCGCACCTCGTTCGCCGAGTTCCAGGACCCCCTCACCGGTCGCAAGTTGCGTCACAAAGGGGTGACCACGATCGTCGACGACAAGACCTACCTCTACGAGGCGTTCGACTACGACGAGGAGGGGAAGGAGGTTCCCGCCATGCGGATCGTCTTCACCCGCGTCGAATAGGCGGCCCGGCGCTCACGACTCGACGGCGAGGGCGACGATGCCGGCGACGAGGCCGAGGAACTCGAGGTCGTCCGGCTCGAGGTCGCGGTCGCGGGGACCGGCGTAGGCGAGCAGGAGCCCGGCCTTCGAGCGCCCGACCGGGCAGCTCAGGACGGCGCGGAGCCCGGCCACCGCCTCGTGCGACTGCCCGAACATCAGCTCCCCCTCGATGTCGTGGGTGAGCAGCGGCTGGCCGCGCTCGAGCAGGCCGCTGGCGACGGAGCCGATGCCGGGTGAGAGCACGCTGTTCAGCGGGTCGGCGTCCCGGCCGCTCACGGCGATCTCCTTGAGCGGCTGGCCCGGGCCCGCGTTGAGCAGCGCCGAGCCGACGGAAAGATCGAGACCGGCGAGCGCCGACGAAAGAGCGAGCTTGTACAGGGCGATCGGCTCGCGAGAGACGCCGGCGATCTGCACCAGCCGCGCCAGGGCCTTGCGCTCGCGCCGCGCCCTCGCGAGCAAGACGTCGCGATCCGGTCCGGCGACCAGCTTCTCCGACATCTTCAGGTTCGCTTCGACCGCCTGCTTGAGGAGCTCGTCCAGCTCGGAGGAGCTGTCGGCGTTCGGCGCGGCCGTTTCGAGGGGAGCCTCGTGGACGTAGCCCGTCCCGGCCGGGGGCGCGGCCCGCGTCCGGCCGGCCTTCGCGGGCGCCGCCGCGGCCGCCGGGGCGAAGCGCGCGAACGCCTGTTCCACCTTCGCCCGGATCGATCCGACCGGGCCGGCGAGCACGCTGCCGCTGCGTGACGCGATCTCCTCGAGGGTCAGCACCGTGATCTCTTTGAACGTCTCGATCACCCCGTCCCCGCGGGTCGCGATCGCCTCCAGGGCTGGAACGCCGCGCCAGTTGAGCTCGGCGTTCATCTGCTCGACCGGCATCGCGTCGGGAAGATCGCGCTTGTTCCACTGGAAGACGAGAGGAATCGTCTCGGGATCGAGTCCGTTGGACTGCAGGTTGTTCTTCAGGTAGCGGATCATGTTCTTGTTGGCGTCCCGTCGATCGGGCGCCGAGTCCGCTACGAAGACGACGCCGTCCGCCCCGGCGAGCACCTGCTTTCGCGTGGTGTCGTAGTGGATCTGCCCCGGCACCGTGTACAGCTTCAGCCGGACATCCATCCCGTACAGCTTGCCCAGGTCGAACGGAAGAAGGTCGAAGAACAGGGTCCGGTCGCCGCTGGTCTTGAGCGAGACCATCGGCTGCTTCGCGTCGGGATCGGTCAGGCGGTGGAGCGTCTCGAGGTTGGTCGTCTTGCCGGACAGCCCGGGCCCGTAATAGACGAGCTTGACGTAGAGCGCCTTTTCCGTGCTGCTGAGCTGCATGCCGGCTCCCTCGGCCCGACCGGCGGCGCGCACCCGCCCTGCCGGACTCCTCGGCCGGAGGGGCCGCGACTTGAGCTGGCTCCTTGTTCGTTATGGTTCGCCAGTTTTCGGATCGGGGCCCCGACCGCTTCCGCGAGCGGCTCAGCGCCGGAGGAACAGGCGCTTGTACCAGGGAACGCCCTCCCGCTTGAGCTGCTCCCGCCGCTCCCGGATCCGGCGCTTCTGCTCCTCGAGCGCCAGCCGCTCCAGGAACGCGTCCCCTTCGCTTTCGTGGCACTCCTTGTACTTGCGGCCGGACCCGCAGGGGCAGGGATCGTTCCGGCCGACCTTCACGAGATGGCGGGGTGCCGGCTTGTACGAAAAGCCGGGCCATATGACCCGCCCGTAGCCCTTCTTCTTGCCCATCGGCTCGCCTTCTCCCGCCGCACGCCGGACCGCGGCGCGGCCGGCGGCGCTGGCCACATCCTACTCCGGCATCCGCTCGCCGCGCCGTGAAAAGAGAGCCGCCGCGGTGCCATCGGTACGGGAGCCGGAGCCGATGGCAGCCGCTGTCCAGGATCGCGCCCGCGCGGCCTTCCTTCCGGTGGACCGGCAGCTCGGCCGCCGCGCGCGGGCCTCGGTCGAGGCCATCGCCGAGACGCTGGCGGGCGATGAAGAGGACGCACACGACCCCACCCTCGCCACCGGCACCGCCGGCGTCGCGCTCTTCCTCGCCTACGCCGGGCGTTCGTTCGGCTCGGAGCGCTGGTCGCGCGCCGCCGCGCTCCGGCTCTCCGCGGCGCTGGCCGCCGCGCCGCGCCGCTGCTCGAGCGCGGCGCTCTTCGGCGGGCTCCTCGGCCCGGTCTGGGTCGCGGCCCACCTCGCGCGCGAAGGCCTGCTTCCCCTGGCCTTCGAGCGCGCGGTGCGGCCCGCCGACGCTCTCATCGGCGGGCTGTGCCGCCGGGCCGGCGATACGGCGCCGGTCGAGCTGATGTACGGTCTCGCCGGCTACGGTGTCGCAGCGCTCGAGCGCGGCGGGAATCGCGAGGCCGGCCGGGCGCTCGAGGAGGCGGTGCGGCGGATCGTGCGCCGCGCCGAGCGCGACGGGTCCGGCGTCCGCTGGGCCACACCTTTCGGTGACTACGAGTACAACCTCGGCCTGGCGCACGGCGTCCCCGGCGTCGCCGCCTTCCTCGCGCGCGCGGCAGCGGCCGGCCCCGGTGACGACGAGGAGCTGCGGTCCGTGATCTCCGGGGCGCTCCGTTGGACCTGGCGGATGCAGCGTCGCGGGGGGGCGCTCCGGTTCCCGGCGATGACCGGCCGTGCAGCCGGTCGCCCCGCGCGCTCGCGGCTGGGGTGGTGCTACGGCGATCTCGGCGTCGCGTCCGCGATGGCCATGGCGTCTCGGGTCACGGGCGATCGGCGCTGGTGCGCCCGGGCGCGGGCCCTCGCGCTGCGGGCCGGCTTTCTCCCGCCGAAGCTCGCGGGCGTGGCCGACGCCAGCCTCTGCCACGGAGCGGCCGGCGTGGCCCACCTGTGCGGCCGCCTCGGCCGCGCCCTGCGTGTCCCCGCTCTGCTCCGCGCCGCCCGCCGGTGGCTGCGCCGGGCGGTCGATTTCCACCGGCCGGACGTCGGCGGGATCGCCGGGCTGGAGCCCGTCCCGGGCCCGGCGCCGGGGCGGGCCCCGACGCCGGGGGAGCGGCGCTGCTTCCTGATCGGGGCCGCGGGTGTCGGCCTCGTGCTCCTCGAGGCACTGGGACCGGAACCGCCGGCCTGGGACCGCGTGCTCCTGCTCTCCGCGCCCGAGGTGGGAGGATGGCGATGAAACGCCGCGGGAACGCCACCGTGCCCTTGACGCCCGCCGGATTCGCCCTGGCGCGGATCCCCCTCTTTCCGGGATCCGCCGTCCGGCCCGTCTTCGAGGGCCTCGCCGCACCCTCCGCGTCCGGCGGCGACCTGATCCCCGCGGCGGAGAGGGATCGCGAGCGGATGCGGGATTTCGTCCGCGAGCGGTGGCGCGATCCCTCGGTGCGGGCCGCGATCTGGATCGCCTCGCCCGATCTGGCGCGACGCTTCGATCTCTGGGCGGGCGGCCACCCCGGCTCCGGCGCGCGGGTCGAGGAAGCGGCCCTGTCCTACCTCCTCCGCATGTCGTGCCGGCCCACCCCGTTCGGCCTGTTCTCCGCCTGCGCCCTCGCGCACGTCGGCGGGGGCGACGAGTTCCGGATCGGGTCGCGGGAGTCGATCCGGCGCCGCACCCGCCTCGATTCCGCGTTCCTGGCGCGATGGCTCGCCCGGTTCCGGCGCGGAACGAAAGGCCCGGAGGCGGAGCGCCTCACCGCCAACGAAACGCTCTACCGCGCGGCCGGCAAGTGGCGGTTCGCGGCGAGGCCGGGCCTCCCCGGCACCGAGACGGGCGCCGAGGAGGTGGCGGTCCGACCGAGCGGGCCGCTGGATCGCCTCGTCGCCGCCGCTCGCCGGGGGCTGAGCTTCGGGGAGGCGGTGGACCTGCTGGTCGCCGAGGGCCACGAGCGAAAGGCCGCGGAGGCCTTCGTTCGCGAGCTGGTCGACTGCCAGCTGCTCCAGCCGGAGGCCCGCCCGTGCTTCACGGGACGGGATCCGCAGCGCGATCTCGCCGCTCGCCTCGCCGGGGCCGGTTCCGACGCGGGGAGGGTGCTTGCGCGGACGCTTTCCGTTCTCGATCGCATCGACGCCGCTCCGCTCGTTTCGCTGCCCGCCGCGTGCGAGCGGCTCCGGGCCGATCTCCGGAGCCTTTCCGGCGGCGCGGAAGACGCCCGCTTCGTGCGCGCCGACAGCTATCGCACCGGGTCGCGGATCCGGCTCGGCGAGGAGTCGATCTCCCGGATCGCCGGCGCGATCCGCCTGCTCCACCGGACGGCGCCCGAGCCCGCGCCCACCGATCTCGACCGGTTCCGGGACGCCTTCGTCGAACGCTACGGCCGCGAGCGCGTGCCCCTCCTGGCTGCCCTCGACGCGGAGACGGGCCTGCTCGAGGCCTTCGCCGGACCGCGTCCGGCAGCCGCCGGGTGGATCGGCGAGCTGCCGATCGCGCCGGGTTCCCGCGCCGCGCGCCGCGCGCCCTGGGGTCCCCGCGAGGAGGCGCTGCTGGATCTCGCCCGCCGCGCCTGGGAGTCGGGCGCCGCCGAAATCGAGCTCGACGAGCGGACGATCGCCCGGATGGAGGCCGCTGCGCCGCGGCCGTTGCCGCCCTCGCTCGCGGCCCTCGTCGCCTTCGCGCGTCCCTCGGGCCGCGCTCCGTCGATCCTGTTCCGCGGCGCGAGCGGTCCCACGGGGGCGCGCCTGCTCGCCCGCTTCGCAGCGCTCGACGGCGAGCTCGAACGGCACCTTGGCGAGCTGGCCAGGCGCGAGGAGGAGCTGTGGCCGGGCGTGCTTCTCGCCGAGGTCGTGCACGACCCTGGCGGCAGCGCCGGGAACGTCCTCGAGCGGCCGGCCCTCCGGCGTTACGAGATCCCCTGCCTCGCCGGCCGCGGCGGCTCGCCGCAAGTCCTGCCCTTGGACGACCTCCTGGTCTCCGTGGAGGAGGGGAGGGTCGTGCTGCACTCGCGGCGGCACGGGCGGGAGGTCGTTCCGCTCCTGTCGAGCGCCCATCACGTGGCGCCGAACGCGCTTCCGGTCTACCGGTTCCTGACCTCCCTGGCCGCGCAGGATCTCCTCCCGGGTGTCGCCTGGGACTGGGGCCCCGTCGGCTCGGCGCGGTGGCTCCCGCGGGTCGTGTGGCGCGGCGTCGTGCTCGCGCGCGCCCGCTGGACCGTGGCGCGGGACGACTGGGAGGCGTGGGCGGATCAGCGCGGGGCCTCGTTGATCCGCCGCCTGCGGAGCTGGCGCGAGCGGCGCGGCTTACCCCGGCGGGTGGTGATCGCCGAGTTCGATCACGAACTCCCCATCGACTTCGAGAACGTCCTCCTGGCGGAGCTGTTCGCGCGGACCGCGCGCTCACGCGGCCGCGTCGAGCTGCGGGAGTGGTTCCCGCCGCCGGACCGCTATCCCGGGCAGGGCCCGGACGGCGCCTACGCGGTCGAGGCGGTGGTTCCGTTCTTTTCCGCTCCCCGCCCCGCGCGCGCGGCGCCACCGCGCCCCGCTCCCGCCGCGGTCACCCGCCGGTGCTTCGCCCCGGGAAGCGAGTGGATCACGTTGAAGTTCTATGCCGGGCCCTCCTCGGCGGAGGATCTCCTCCTCCGGGAGATGGCCCCGGCGGCCCGCGCGCTGGTCGCCTCGCGCAGCGCCGCCTGCTGGTTTTTCGTCCGGTACGCCGATCCCGATCCGCACGTCCGGCTGCGCGTCCGCGCCCTCGGCCCGGACGTTGCACAGGCGCAGGAGGTGCTGCTCCGCCCGGCGCGCCGCGCGCTCGAGGACGGCGGGCTCGTGCGCGTCGCGCTCGACACCTACCGGCGCGAGATCGAGCGCTACGGCGGAGCGGAGGCGATCGAGCGGGTCGAGCGGTTCTTCGGTGCCGACAGCGACGCGGCGGTCGATCTCCTGGAGATCCTCCGCGAAACGGGCCGCGACTCGGAGCGCTGGCTGGCGGCATTCCTGTCGGTCGGCCGCCTTCTGGCCGCACTCGGCTTCGAAGCCGGAGCGCGGGCTGCCCTTGCCGGAGGTATCCGCGAGGGGGCGGCGCGCTTCCTGCCGGACGCCGCCGCACTGCGCCGCGCGCTCGCTTCCAGGCTGCGCGAGGAGAGGGGACGGCTCGAACGGCTCCTCGCCGGCGAGGCGGTGGAGGACTGGGAGGCGGGGATGCTCGCCATCCTCGAGCGCCGCGACGAGGCGGCCCGCCGGCTCGGGCTCGAGTTGCGCTCTCTCGAGCGCTCGCGCCGCCTGTCGTGCTCGGTCGCCGAGATCGCCGCGAGCCTCGCCCACATGGCCGTGAACCGGATCATGCGGGACCTCCACCGCGCCTGCGAGCTGGTCGTGGGCGACTTCCTGGGGCGGATCGAGACCTCCCGCGCCGCGCGCGCGCCGGCCACCGCCCCCCGGGCCATGGCGCGATGAGCACCGGACCGGAGACGGGCGCCCGCGCCGGGGGAAACGGGACGAGAGCGGGCCGCCGGGCCCTGTTCCGCGCGGAGGCGCTGCGCCACCACGCGCGGCGCGGACGCTACGGCGAGCCGGTCCGGGTGCGCCGTTTCCGCCGCCGCCGGATCCCCTTCGTCGCCGGCTTTTCGGAGTCGGACTGCGCCGCCGCCTGCCTGGCGATGGTCCTCGCCGCGCACGGGCGCCGCGTCCCTCTTGGCACCGTGCGGGCCGCTCTGGGCCGGAGCGCGGGCGGCGCGACGGCGCGCGACATCGTGGACGCGGCGGAACGCTGGGGCCTGTCGGGCCGCGGCCTCCGGCTGTCGCTGGGCGATCTTCGCTTCCTCCCCCCGGGGTCGATCCTGCACTGGGGATTCGACCACTTCGTCGTCTTCGAGCGGGCCACCCGGCGCGGCGCCGTCGTCGTCGATCCCTCGTTCGGCCGGCGGAAGGTCTCGCGCGAGCTCCTCCGCCGCGAGTTCACAGGGGTGGCACTGGTCTTCGAGCCGCGCCCGTGCCCGGCGGCCGTTCCCTCGTCTCGGCGGCGTCACTGGCTGCTCCCGCTCCTCTGGAGACACAAGGGGAGGGTCGCGGTCTGCCTCGCTCTCACGCTCGCCGTCCAGCTCGGTGCGCTCGCGGTTCCGCTGCTGACGGGGAGCCTCGTCGACAGGATCGCGCCGGGGGCGAAGAGCGCCGTCCTCGTCGCCTTCGTCGCGGGATTGCTGGGCGTCGCCGCGGGATCGGCGCTGGCGACGCTGGCCCGCGGGCGCGCGCTGGTCGCCCTGCGCACGCTCCTCGAGGAACGGCTGTCGACCGCGTTCGTCGAGCACCTGGCCCGCCTCCCGTACGCCTTCTTTCTGGCCCACTCTTCGGGAGACCTGCTCACCCGCCTCGCGAGCAATCGCGTCGTGCGGGATGCGCTGACCGGCGCCGTCCTCTCCGGCCTGCTCGACGCCCTGTTCGCCGCGGTCCACCTGGCGGCGCTCGCCTGGATCTGGCCGCCCGCGGGGGCGATCGCGCTCTCGGCCGGGGCGGCGCAGGCGGTGCTCCTCGCGGCGTCGCGCCGGCGCGAGCGGGAACTGGCCGCGTCGGAACTCGAAAGCCGCGCCCGGGAGCAGGGGGAGCTCGTGGAGATGCTCGCGGGGATGGAAACGCTCAAGGCGCTCGGCGCGGAGAGTGAGGCCGTCCGGAGCTGGGCGCAGCGCTACGCCGAGGAGCTGAACGCCGCGCTCGCGCGCGGCCGCCTGGAATCCTGGGTCGAGGCCGCAGGGCTGCTCGTTCGCCAGGCGGCGCCGGCGGCCGTCCTCGGAGGGGCAGGCGTGGCCGTCCTCGACGGACGGCTCTCCGTCGGGACGATGCTGGCGCTGTCGATGCTGGCGGGAGGCTTTCTCGCCCCGCTGGCCGGGATGCTCGCGACCGGTCTCTCCTTGGCGCGGTTGCGCAGCCACACCGAGCGGATCGCCGAAGTGCTCGAAACTCCCGCCGACTCGAGCCCGGCGCCGTCTGCGGCGCCGCCCGTGCTGCGGGGCGGCGTGGAACTCCGCCGGGTTTCCTTCCGCTACGGGGAGCGAGAGCCGTGGGTTCTCCGGGATGTTTCCCTGGCGATCCGGCCCGGGGAGCGAGTGGCGATCGTCGGGCGCTCCGGTGCCGGGAAGACGACGCTGGCCCGGCTCGTCGTCGGTCTGCTGGACCCCGTGGAGGGCGAGATCCTCTACGACGGCGTTCCCCGCAGAGCGTTCGACCCCGGCGCGCTCCGCCAGCGCATGGGGATCGTTCCCCAGCGCCCCTACGTCTTCGCCGCCTCGGTGGCGGCCAACGTCTCGCTCGGCGATCCGCGCTGCACGCGCGAGCGGATCGTGGAGGCGGCTCGCCTCGCCGGGATCCACGAGGAGATCGCCGCGCTGCCGCTCGGCTACGACACCGTGCTCCCGGACGGCGGCCGGTCGCTCTCCGGAGGGCAGCGCCAGCGGCTCGCGCTGGCCCGCGTCTTCGCGCGCCGCCCGGCGCTCGTCGTCCTCGACGAGGCGACGAGCGAACTCGACGCGCTCGGCGAGCGCGCGGTCGTCGACCGCCTGAGATCGATGAGGGTCACGCAGATCGTCATCGCCCACCGGCTGAGCACGGTCGCCGATGCCGACCGGATCGTCGTCCTCGAGCGCGGGCGGATCGCGGAGACCGGAACGCACGCCGAGCTGCTCGCGCACGGGAGGATCTACCCGCGCCTCGTCGCCGCGCAGATGAGTCCGGCGACCGCGCGTTCGTGAGGCGAGGGGCGGATCCGAGGGCCGGCGAGTCGATGAACCCGGTGCCACGACAAAACCCGGGCGCGACCGCGGCGCCGGAAGCCCGTCTCGCCGGGAGAACCTCGCGTGAAATGCGCCCGGCCGCGGTGCTAACCGGGTGGAGGCCCCCGGGGCGAACGCTCCGGGGAGCCCTGGAGGACCCGACCATGAACCATGAACGCAACGACGACGTGCGGGACGAGCCGAGGCTCACGCTCGACCGCGAGACCGTCCGCCGCCTGACGCGCGAGGACCTCTCCCGCGTCGGAGGTGCGCAGAAAAGGACGGTGCAGATCTACTGCTTCACCCAGGCCAATTGGTGCCCGCACACCTTCATCGATTGCCCCACGATCACCTTGTGACCGGCAGCTTCCTCTTCCGCGGCGGGCCGGGGATCTCCCCGGCCCGTTCGCTCTCCGGGACGAGGCCGGCCGGCTTCCGATCGGGAACTCTGCTCTTTTTCTGCTCGGCCGCCCCCGGTCTCCACGGCCTCGATCGCCCGCCGGGGAGCGGGCGATCGACCGAGGCGACCCGCTGTCCGGGCGGTTCGGCGATAATCCGATATCTCCGCCGGCGGGGGCCCGGACGAGGGGAGCGACGTGCGCGAACCGACCCGGAGGCACGAGGCGGCCGGCGGCCGCCGATGAAAGAGCCGATCGCAGCGGTGAGGCCCGGCCTGCCGGAGCCTCTCGCATGGCTCGCGGACTTGGCGCTGGCCGACCTCCGCCCGGAGCGGCCGGCCGCCGGACGGGAACCTCGTGGCGCGGTCGAGACGGCCCGTCTCCATCGCCTGCTGCCCCTCTACGCCTGGTGGCGCGCGCGCCGCGGGGACGATCCCGAGGCGGCGGCGCTCCACGCGCAGTTCCGGGCCCGCGACGCCGCCCAGCTCCTCCTCGCAGGGGAAGTGCTCGACCTGCTGGCGCAGCGCGGCGTGCGCGCCATGCCGCTCAAGGGTGTCGCTCTGGCCGAGAGCCTCTATGCGGACCCCTCGCTGAGGGAGTGCGAGGACATCGACATCCTGGTCGACCGGGAGGGACTCGAGACGGCGCGCACGGCGATGGCCGGCCTGGGTTACACCCGGCGCGCCAGCGTCTATCCCGAAATCGAGCGCTATCACGAGACGTGGAGTCGGGGCCCGGGAAAACCGGCCGCCGTCGTCGAGCTCCATTGGGACCTCTCGCCTCGCACCGATCCGGTCTCGTTCGACATGGGCGCATGGTGGAACGAGGCCCGCCCCGCCGGCGGGAGGCTGGGTTCCATCCTGCGTCCCGATCCCGCCCACGAGCTGGCGTACCTCAGCTGGCACGCGCTCGCATCGGGCACGGTCACGCTGCGCGACCTGGGTGACGTGGCCCGTCTCGCGCGCCGGGTCGCCGATGACGGAACGCTGGAACGCGCGGCCGAGTTCGCGGAGGCTTCCGGCGCGGGGAGGCACTTCCACCTCGCCCTCTGCTACGCCCGGGAACTCTGGCCCTGGATCGCCCCTGCCTGCCCCGGCACCGGCGCGCCGGTGCGGGCCCGGCCGGCGCGGCTGGCGAGGCGCCTGACCTGCCTGCGCTCGGCTCTCGGGCGCGTCGAGCGCCCGTTCTGGGCCGAGTCCTGCCTCGCGCGCGCACTCCTGTGGCCCGGCCCGTTCCGCTGGCGGGGCGTGCTGCACGAGGCGCTGCTCTCGCTGCGATACGCACGCCTGAAGGCCGGCGCACCCGCTTCCCGCTGGCTCGCCCCCAAGGCGACGGCCGTGCTCCTGCTGACCCGGCTCCTGCTGCTCCTTCCGCGGCGGTCGCGGGAGAAGGCGCTCACCCTCCTCGCCCGCCACTCGCTCCGTTCGCCGGCGTGACCGGCTCCTCGCTCAGGTCGATCAGGAAGGCCTCCGGGCACCGCGCGCGCACGCGGTGACGCTCGACGAGCCGCCACCCGCCAGGAGCGGCGTCGAGGTCCTGCACCTCGACGATCATCCAGCGGGCTCCCGCCGCGAGGAACCTCGACACGTCGACCGATCCCAGCTCCTGGCGGCAGACGGAAAAGCCCGTGGTCCCGGTCCAGAAGAACATGTAGGGCTTGTGGTAGGCGACCGGGCGTCCCGTGGGGTCGCGGCAGTCGCCGCCGCTGGCGACGATCCGGCGGGCGCCATCGAGGAGCGGCGCGAAGGATCGTGCGCACTCGTGGAGAGCGTGGGGAGGCCGCGGGCGGTCGTGCCACCAGCTCCGCCTCGCCCCGTCGAGAACCAGGACCGTCGCAGCCAGGGCTCCGAGGGCCGCGAGCACCGTGCGGCGCGAACCGGACGCGCGCCCCGGGAGCAGGAGGAACGCCGCGGCGAGCGCACCCGCCGCGGCCCCGGCGGCGGCCGCCGAGACGAGCGCCGGCGGAGAAAGGCCGGAGTCGGCGGAGCGCGCGAGGCCCCACGCCGCCCCTCCGATCGCGGCGGCCGGGGCGGCGAAAAGGAGAGCGCGCCCGCGCCCCGCCTCCAGGAGGAACTGGGCGGCGGCACCGACCATGAGCGCTGTCGGAGGGAGGCTGGCGAGGTGGTAGTAGGCTGCCCAGGCGTCCCCGGTGGTCCGTCCTGCTGCGAGGTAGAACAGGTAGGCCGCGCCGAGCCAGGCCACCTCCAGGTCGCATCCGCGGCCCCGCCACCGGGCGGCGATCGCCAGCAGGAGGAGGAGCGCGCCGCCGGGCAGGATCACCGCGGCGAACTCGAGCTTCGCGATGTCGGCCAAGAAGCCGGGATGCCCGAGCATGTCGACACCGATCCAGTGAGACTCGTCGCTCAAGCCGAGCGAGTTCCCATAACGGAGCCAGAGTCCGTGGGCGTGGCCGTACCAGACGGCCGCGGGAAGCGCGGCGGCCAGGCTCACGCGAGCGGCGCCCGACAAGCCTTTGCGCCACCCTCCCTGGTGGCGGAGCGAGCGGACGGCGACGACCGGCAGGATCAGAGCGGCCGGCGCCTTCGCCAGCACGGCCAGAGCGGCGAGGAGCGACGCCGGCCACAGCCGGCCGCTCCGGGCCGACAGCCACGCCTCGAAGCTCAGGATGGCGCCGAGCGCCAGCGCGAGCATCAGCGCGTCCGGCTGGATCTCGTTCGACACGCCGGCGAGGGTGGGATTGAGGACGAAGGCGGCCAACGCCACCGCGCGGCCCGCCGGCGGCAGGCGCCGCCGTGCCAGCGCGTCGAAGATCAGGGCAGCCGCGCACGTGGCGAGAAAGGCCAGCAGGCGTCCCCACCGGAGCGGCACGCCCGCGACACGGTGCGCGACGCCCAGCGCCCACGGAAGGAACGGGAACTCCATCTCGACGAAGCCCGGTCCCTCTCCCCGCCAGTCGACCCGCGGGAACGCCGGGTCGAGCCCCTCCCGGGCGAAGTTCCGGGCGATCGCCGCGTCGTCGATCGTTCGCCAGTGCGGCTGGTCGAGCGGCTGGAGCACCCCGATGCCGTGAAGGGCCAGTCCGAGCAACAGGATCAGCGGCGGCAGCGCGCGCGCCGCGAGGGCGGAGGCGGAACCGGCCCCGGCGGGCGGCGGCGCGGTCGGCCGGCGGTGGCGCTCGTCTTCTCTCACGTGGCGCCTAAGTTACTATGGAACCCGGGGCGCGATCGCGACGCGCGTGCGGCGCGCGCCGGAGCCGAGGGGAGCGGACATCATGCCGGAGCCCGCGGGCCGGGCGGCCGCGGCGAACTGCGAGGTCGAGCCGATCGCGGACCGCGGCCGTTTCGACGCCTGCGCGGCCGAATGGGAGGCGTTACGGCGCGCGGTGGGCGCAGCCGATCCGTTCGCCAGCCATTCCTGGGTCTCGATCTTCTGGAAACACTTCGGACCGGAAGGACGCACGGCGGTGCTCCTGCTGCGCGCGGCCGGAGAGCCGGCGCTCGGCCTTCCGCTGGTGGTTCCCCCGGGCGCGGCGCGCCTGGCGCGCGCCCGCTTGTGGCGCTCCCTGACGAACCACCACTCGTACCGGTTCACCCCGCTCGTGGATCCGAAACGCGCAGGGGAGGCCGGAGAGGCGTTGTTCCGGTGGCTGCGCCACCGCGGCGACGCCGCCGTCCTCGAGCTCGTCCCGGGAGACGCGCGGAGTCTGCGCCCCTGGCTGGAGGGCTGGCAGGCGGCGGGCGGCCGGTTCCGGCTCTGGAAGGCCGTACCGTCTCCCTACGTCCGGATCGAAGGGGACTGGGAGGCCTACGAGGCGGGTCTTCGCACCAAGTTCCGCGCCAACCTTCGGCGGCGCCGCCGGAACCTCGAGAAGCGGGAAGGTGAAGTCGCCGTGGAAACGGTCACGGGAGGAGAGCGGCTGGCGGGCGCTCTCGGCGACGCTCTCGAGATCGAGGCGGCCGGCTGGAAGGGGCGCCGCGGCAGCGCGATCCGCTGCCGGCCGGAGCTGGCGTCGTTCTACGCCGAGTGGTGCGCGCGCGCCGCCGAACTCGGATGGCTGCGGCTCAGCTTCCTCACCGCCGGGGGCCGCCGCATCGCGTTCAATCTCAACCTGGAAGTCGAAGGCCGCGAGTACTGCCTGAAGATCGGGTACGCGCCGGAGATGGCGCGGTATTCTCCGGGCCAGCTGCTGTGGCAGGAACTGCTCCGGGACGCCTTCCGGAGAGGGCTGAGCGAGTTCGACTTTCTCGGCGACGTCACGCCCGCCAAGCAGGAATGGCGTCCGGCCCTCCGGGATGTCTATTGGGTGTACCTCTATCTTCCGACGGCGGCGGGCCGGCTCCACGAGGCGGTGAAGTTCGGCGCGGTGCCGCGGCTCAAGCGTTGGACGGCGAGATGGCGAAGCCGCGCTACGTGACGTTCGACCCGGTGCTGCGCCCAGGCGACGTTCTCCCCAGGGAGCCGGCTGCTCCGGATCCGCCGTTCGACGATCCTCGATCGCGCTTCTACTACATGGCCCGCAACGCGCTGTGGGCAGGGGCGCGCGCGTTGGGCCTCGGTCCGGGCAGCACGGTTCTCATGCCGGCCTATCATCACGGCATCGAGGTCGAGGTTCTCAGGGTTCTGGGCGTTCGCTTCGACTTCTATCCCATTCGTCCCGACCTGCGCGCCGATCCCGAGGAGCTCCACCGGCGGATCGCGGCAGGGCCCGCCGCGGTGTATGTCACCCACTACCTGGGACGTCCGCAGCCGATCGCCGAGATCCGGCGCCTGTGCGACGAGGCGGGTGTCCCGCTGATCGAGGACTGCGCGCTGTCGCTTTACGGCGAGGAGGGGGGGCGGCCGCTCGGCTCCTTCGGCGACTTCGCGATTTTCTGCCTCTACAAGACGCTTCCGGTCCCGCACGGGGGGATGCTCCGCTGGAACCGCGGCGGCGACGCCCCTCCCGGGCCGGCCCGCAGGCCCGATCGACTCTCCACCGCCGCGTTCACGCTGCATCGCCTGCTCGACGCCGCGCGGCTCGGCGGGGGGAGGCTCCGGCGGGGAGCCGCCGACCTGGCCACCCGCACGGCCCGCCTGCTCAAGCGCCTCGGAAGAGCGGAGGTGGTCGGGGTCGACACCGAGGAGCTCGATCCTGAGATGCTCGATCTCGGCGTCTCCCCGTGGGTGGCGCGGCTGGCGCGTGCCGCCCGCCGGGCGGAGATCGTGAGCCGCCGGCGGCGAAATTTCCTCCGGCTGCACGAGCTGGCCGGCGAGGCGGCCCCCAGTCCGCTCGCCCCGCTCGGCGAGGGGACCTGCCCGCTCTCCTACCCGGTGCTCGCGCGCGACCGGGCGGCGCTGCGGGCGCGCCTGGCCGAGGCCGGCATCGAGACGATCTCGTTCTGGTCTCGCCATCACCCGGCCTGCCCCCCGGGCCGTTTCGCTCAGGTGGACCTGTGGCGCCGGACGGTGGTCGAGCTTCCCGTGCACCAGGATCTGCGCGACGAGGACGTAGACTGGATGGCCCACGTGCTGCGCCGGCATCGCGATCTCGTTCTCGGGAGGGAGTTCTGGAGGCCGCGGAGTGCGGCGCGCGGTTGACGGGCCGGAACGCCGCGAAGCGGAGGGAGGGCATGGACGACAAGCGCACGCCGGGACGCCGGCACCATTGGATGGCCGCGCTCGCCGTCCTTCTCGTCCTGACCGGCCTCCAGCACGGAGGCGCGGTCCCGTGGGGTAACGAGAACTTCTACCTGATCCGGCTCTACCGCCTCGGGCACCCGGACTTCCTCGCGAACGACTGGACGCTCCGCCAGCCGGCACCCGAGCACTGGTTGTTCAATCACATCGCCGGTCCGCTGAGCATCCCGTTCGACATCGAGACCTTCGGCGCGATGGGGCGTCTCGCCGGATGGATTGGCGGACTCGCGGTCCTCCTCGTCGTCGCGCGCGAGGCTGGGCTCACCGCGCCGCTGGCCGCTCTTGCCCTGGCGCTGTGGCTCGGCTCGGGCCAGTCGATCGTGGCCCGGAGCTGGATGCTCAAGACCTTCGAGGCGAAGACGTTCGCTTACGCGGCCCTTTTCTTGTCGCTCCGGGCGGTGAGCCGGAGCGCCGTGGAGAAGGCCGGGCTGTGGGCGGGCCTCGCCACCGCCCTTCATCCCTCGGTGGGAGGATGGGGGGCGATCACCCTCCTACCGGCGCTGCGGCGGCCCCCGTCCGCCCGCCGCGCCGCAGCGGCGGCGGCGCTGTTCGCCGTCCCGGCTGCCGTCGGGATCCTCCCGCTGCTTCTCGCGCCCGGGGGGGTGACGTCGGCGGAGGAGTGGCGCTACATGGCGCTCGTCAAGATGCCCGAGCACCTCGACCCGGCGACCTGGCCGGTGAGGCGCCTCGTCCTCCTCGGCGTGCTGTTCGCGGTGAACGTCCTCGTCGCCCGATCGCAACTGTGGGAGCGCCCCCTCTGGCGCGCCGCCACCGTGTGGCAAGCGGCCGCCGCGTCCGTCTTTGCCGCGGGGTGCGTCGCCCGGGTCGCGGGCTTCGACCGCTTCCTGGCCACCTTTCCGTTCCGCCTCTTCCCCCTGCTGACGCCGCTGTTCTTCTTCCTCGGGGCCTGCGCATGGGCGGCGGAGGGGGGATGGCGGCAGGCGGGCATGGCCCTCAGAGCGTTCCTGATCGCCGCGCTCGCCGCTGTGCCCAGTCCTCTGTTCGGGCTCGCCGACGCCGCCAGACCGGCTCTGACGAGCTGGTTCCGGGCGCCGACCGATCTCGAACGGGCCCTGGGCTGGTGCCGCGACCGCCTTCCGGAGGACGCGGTTCTGGTGGCGCCGCCCTGGTTCCGGGGCAACTGGTCCGTCTCGCGGCGCGCCATCGTGGCCAGCCGCGTCTATCACCCCTACACCTCGTTCCGGGAATGGCGCGAGCGCTGCGATCTGCTGCTCGGGCCCGTGGGTCGCGGAACCGGAGAGGAGGAACTGGCCGAGCGCTACCGGCGGCTGACCGCCGGCGCGGTGCGCGAGGCGGCGCGCCGGTACGGTGCCACGCACGTCGTCATCGACGCGGAGCTGCCGCTGCGGAAACTCGCGGCGTTCGGCGAGTGGTGCGTCTACGAGATCGGCGGCGAGGCGGTTGAGCCGGGCGGAAACTCCGGCAGCTCGGCCCCGGAGAGCTCTTCGGCGAACCGGCCAAGGGGCAGCACATCGAAGTCGCGGACGTAGGCGTCGAGCCAGGCCGAGACCCACTGCCGTTTCCGGTCGCCGGGCAGGTCCATCGCGGGGAAAAAGCGGAGCGAGGGCACCTCGTCGCCTCCGAGGAAATCCAGGGGATGGAGCAGCAGTGAGGGGGAGACCCGTCGGATGCGGCAGAGACGGAGCGCGAAGCGGAAGTAGAGGGTCGCCACGAGGTGAGACCGCCGCGCCAGGAAAAGCAGATAGCTCACGTGGAAGGGGATGCGGAGCAGCGGCACCGTGGTGACCGGCAACTCGAGGATCGTCCGGGGCCCGAGCCGCCACCGGTAGGGCCGCAGGGGCCGCCATCCGTCGGAGAATCGCCCGAAGAGCCGGGCGCGCTTGGCCCGCTCCTCCCCTGCGACCGGCGCCGTCCGCAGGTAGTACAGTCGCGCCAGCGGGCCGATGAAGGTCGGTAGCGTCGAGGCGTCGTAGACGTAGCCGGCCCGCGACAGGACATGGAGCACGGCGGGGCTGACGCTGAAGCCGGGGCCCCGGAAGCCCACCGGGCTGCGCCCCGTGGCGTTTCGAAGCGCCGCCGTGGACCGCTCGATCTCCGCCGCGAGATCCTTCTCGGCGTAGAGGTGGAGCCAAGGCTCGTGCTCGTGCGAGTGATTCCCGATCTCGTGTCCGCGGCGCGCCACCTCCTCGAGCGCTGCCCGGTGGGCGTCGATCTCCGCGTCCCGGCCCACGACAAAGAACGTGATCGAAACGTTCAGCCGGTCGAGGATCGGCAGAACGAGGTCGATCAGCCGCGGAATGTAGGACGGATGCGAGCGCCATCGGGCATCGCCGCGGACGCGGAGGTAGGACCACTCGTTGTCGAGGTCCAGCGACAAGGTCGCCGGCATCCGGTTCGCCCGCGCGGTCACGGCCTGCCCCTCCTTCACGAGACTGCCCCGAGCAGGGCCGCCACGCCCTGGCGCGCCAGGCGGAGGGTGTCGTTCACGTTCGGCGTTCCGTCGCGGATCTGCGCGGAGCTCAGCATCCAGATCCCCGGGATCGCCGGCTCGATGCCGGGAACGCGCCGGGCGAGGCCCGGGGCGGGGAGCGGCAACACGAAGCGCTGCCGCGAGACGCGGAAGGCCTCGATGCGCGCACCTCCCAGCCCGGGGTGCACCCGCTCGAGCCCCGCGAGCAGGCTTTCCCGGATGGCGGAGTCGTCCAGGTCCCAGAACGGATCGTCCCATGGCGCGTAGCGGGGGAGGTAGATCAGGTGGCGGCCTCGGAGGTCGCCCGGATCCACGCAGGCGGTCATCTCGATGACGGCGGTGAACGGCAGCCCCTCGTCGAGCACGTTGGTGACGTAGTAACCGCTCAGCGCGCGGTCCAGCAGCAGAGAAGCACAGATCACCCCGATGTACTCGATCGACTCCAGCTTCTTCCGGGTGTCGTGGTCGAGCTGCGGGCACAGCCGGGCGGCGATGGGAGGGGGCAGGGTGAGGATCACGTCGTCGAAGAGGTCGACGCGATCCCCCACGGCCACCGCGACGCGCGAACCCTCGCGGACGATGCTGCTCACGCCGGCGCCGAGCCGCAGCGTGCAGCCGCGGTCTCGAAGCGCCCGCTCGGCCCGGTCGAGCACCACCGCGTAGCCCCCGCGCACGTAACCGAACCTCTCGCGCTTCGAAGCGCCGCGGCGGGCGGTGTACAGGCGCCGGATCGTGGCCTGGATGAACGCGGCGGAGGCTCGGCCATGCGAGGCCCCGAGCTTGGCCACGAGAAGCGGCTTCCAGAACGCCGTGTAGGCGCGCTTGCCCGACCAACGCACCAGCCAGCGCTCCGCCGTCATCTCGTCGAGGCCACGGCGTCCGCCGTGCGCGGCCCGGAGCACGGTCAGCCCCAAACGGAACTTGTCGACGAGGCCGAGCGCCGGAAGGCGCAGCATGTCGGCGGCGGAGGTGACCGGGAAGAGGCGCCCCCCGGCGAAGCAGCCCGTTCCCGGACGGCTCCAGACCACCCGACCGGCCAGGTCGAGCTTCTCCAGGAGTCCGAGCGTCTCTTCGTCCGATTCGAGGATCACGTGGTAGTGCCTGTCCCACCGGACGGGTCCGAGCGACCAGGCGGCGGCAAGGCCGCCCAGGCAGTCGGCGCGCTCGAACAGGGTGACGCGGCGCCCCGCCTCCGCGAGCAGGAGAGCGGCCCCGATGCCGAGCATGCCGCCCCCCACGACCGCCGTGCCGCCGGCGGGCACGGCCGGGCTCCGTTCCGCTCCGCTCATCCGATCCCGCGCAGCCCGCTTCCGTCGAAAGCGTACCGGCGGCCGCAGGCGCCGCAGCGAAGCTGTTCCGGCGCGCCCGCTTCCCCCGGCCGGGGAAAGCGCACCAGCACCTTGCCGCAGGCGCAGACCAGGCCGGCCGGGCGCGCGGGGTTTCCAAAGACCAGCGAGTGGGGGGCCACGCTCTTCGTCACCACAGAGCCCATACCGACCATCGCGAACTCGCCGATCTCCAGACCGCAGCCGATGACCGCGCCGGCGCCGATGGTGGCGCCGGCGCGCACGCGGGTCGGCAGCGTCTCCTCGTTCGGTTCCGAAGGGAGCAACCGGGAAAGATCCGGGGTGGCGGCCCGCGGGTTCCGGTCGTTGGTGAAGATGGTCCCGGCGCTGACCATGACTCCGGATTCGATCGTGACGGCCGTGCAGATGTAGACGAACGCGTTGATCTTCACCCGGTCGCCGATCTCGACACCGTAAGCGATGTAGCTCTTTTCCCCGATGATGCATTCCCGCCCGATCCGGCTCGGCCCCCGCACGTGAACATGGCTCCACACGGAGGTGCCGTCGCCGATTTCCACGCCGTCCTCGACGATCGCGGTGGGATGGATGAAGACGCTCATCGGCCCGATTCCGGGGAAGGAGCGGCCGAGACCGTCGCTCCCTGGCTCCCGACCGCTTCCCAGCCACCCGACCGGACGGCGCGGTAGGCGGCGGCGATCACCTCGACCGAAGCGAGGGCGTCCTGGTCCGAGACGGCCAGCGGTTCCCGGCCGCGCACGGCGCGAGCGAATCCCGCGAGCTGCTTCCGCAGCGCGCGGATCTTGTCGTAGCCACGGCCGAACCGGATCCACTTCTCGTCCCTGTCCCGGCGGTACCAGGAGCCGCGCCAGCCGACGCGCACGACCCCTGCGGAACCGTAGATGTCGAGATACGACCGGGAGCGCCGGTCGAATCGCCACGACAAGTGGACGCTCGCCATCGGGCCGGCGGCGCACCGCGCGAACATGTGCACCGTGTCCTCCACCCCGCCGGGGGCGGTGAGGGAGATCACGACCGCGCGGACGGCTTCGATCGGTCCCAGCAGGCACCGGACGATGTCCACCGAGTGGGTTCCGTTGTCGATGAGGACACCACCACCGCTGATCGCGGGATCGGCGTTCCAGCGGCCGGTGAGGTCGAGGCGCGAGGTGAAGGAGTTCTCGAGCAGCACCACGTCACCGATCTCACCGCTGTCGATCAGCGCCCTGGCTTTCGGAATGTCGTCGACGTAGCGGAACTTCGAGGCCATGGTGAGCAGAACACCGCGCCGGCGCGCGGTGTCGATCATCTCCATGGCCTCGCGAACGTTCAGCGCGAGAGGCTTTTCGCACAGGACATGCAGCCCTCGTTCCGCTGCGGCCATCGCCTGCTCGGCATGCCAGCAGGGGGGCGTGCAGATGAGCACCGCTTCCGCCCCGGACCCCAGCGCGTCGCGCCAGTCGGATCGCGGCTCCGCCCCGCAGATGTCCGCCACCGCCGCCGCTCGCCTGGGATCGACGTCGGCGACCGCCACGAGGCGCACTTCCCTCAGGCCCGCAGCCGCCGCGGCGTACGCCGAACCGATCCGCCCCGCGCCGATCAATGCGAGGCGCAGTGGATCGGACGCCCGGCCCGTCATCGGCCCCCCTGGCCGAGCGCCTCCTCCAGGCGCTCGAGGACATACCGGGTGTCCTCGTGGTCCATGCGCTCGTTCCAACCGATCACGAGGACGCGCCGGATGAACTCCATGGTGCCGGGAAAGCGCTCCGGGCGGTAGTCGACCGCCTCCGGTCGGGCCAGGGTGAAGGGATAGCGGCTGCGGCCGAAAGTCGCCTGCTCGCGAAACAGACGGCAGGCGAACGCCGGCCGCCCCGTGTAGCCGGCGCTCGCCGCGATGCCCGCCCGTTGCAGGTCCCGCGCGACCTCCTTCAGAGAGCGCCGCGTCGCGTCCCCGGAAACGGTGAGCGGGATGCGCCAGTAGGCGTGCCGGTCTTCCGGCCCGAGGACCGGTGCGGCCACCCCCCGGAGATTGCGGGCGCTCCGGCAGAACGCCTCGGCGGTCTCGGTGCGCGCGTCGAGCAGGCGGTCGAGCTTCCGTAGCTGCGCCAGCGCCACTGCTCCCTGAAGCTCCGTCATGCGGTAGTTGGGCGCGAGGAACTCGTGGTCGGGATCCGGCTCTCCGTAGGGCCACGCCTTGTTCACGAACAGGCGGCACCGGCGGGCGAGCCTGTCGTCGCCGGTCACGACCAGGCCCCCTTCGCCGCACGTGATGTGCTTCCCCTGCTGGAGGCTGAAGCAGGCGAGGGCCCCGAAGGTGCCCACCTTCCGTCCCCGCGTGCTCGCTCCGTAGGCCTGGGCGCAGTCCTCGATCAGGGCGAGGCCGCGATCGGCGGCGACGCGGGCCAGGGGTTCCGCCGAGCCGGGATGCCCGAACAGATGGGTGGCGATCACCGCCCGGGTGCGCGGGCCGATCCGGTCCTCCACGCTGGCGGGATCGAGAAGCCCGGTGCTCGGATCGACGTCGGCGAAAACCGGGATCAGCCCTTGGTAGAGGATCGGAGTCAACGCGCCCATGTCGGTGATCGGGGTGGTGATCACCTCGTCACCCGGTTCCAGATCGAGCGCGGCCAGCGCCGTGTGCACCGCCGCGGTGCCCGAGGAGCAGGCCACGGCGTGCCGGACGCCGAGCCAGGCGGCGAATTCCGACTCGAACTCTTTGACCACCGACCCCTTGGTGGAGATCAGGGTTCCGGCCGCCAGCACCTCGGCGAGCGCTTTCCTCTCCTCCTCACCGAACGACCTTCCGCTGGCGTTCTG
Source organism: Acidobacteriota bacterium (assembly GCA_003696075.1). Classification (NCBI taxonomy): domain Bacteria; kingdom Pseudomonadati; phylum Acidobacteriota; species Acidobacteriota bacterium. Next base: position 55,520 of record RFHH01000164.1, on the reverse strand, counting down.
GTCGCTCGGGAGCACCCGTGGGGGCGGGCTCGCTTCGCTCATAGGAAATCTCCTCGGCCTCGCCGCCGGGAGCGGGTCCCTTGCCGGCGCGGCGTGTCAGTTTCCACCAGACCAACTGGGCCAGGAGCGCCAGATGGCGCAGGATCGTCGGGAGCGCGCGCAGCTTCGAGTGTCCCAGCAGGCGCGCTTCGAGGACCGCCGGCACCTCGGCGAGTCGGGCGCCCCGCAGATCGAGACGCACCAACATCTCGGTCATGCCCATGAAGTCCCCCCGCTCGAGTTCCAGCGGAAGGACCAGCGACCTCCTGTAGGCCCTGAAACAGCTGGTGTAGGTGTGCAGTTTCTGCCGGAACAGCGCCCGGTACAGGCGCGACAGCGACCGCGACAGGAAGAGCCGCCAGCCCGGGACGTTCCGCACTTCGCCCAGGAGGTGATACGGGGAGGCGGTGACCAGGGCCACGCCGGGGCGCAGGCGATCGAGAAGGCGCCCGATCTCGTGCGGATCGTAACTGCAGTCGCAATCGATCGACACGACCAGTTCGGTGTCCGCGTTGCGCAACCCGGTGAGCACCGCGGCCGCGACGCCGCGGTTGGTGTCGTGCCGGAGGAGCCGGCAGTCGTCGCTCCCGCCGAAGAGCGACTGCAGAACCTCCCAGGTGCGATCGGTGCTGGCGTCGTCGACGAAGACGAAGGACAACCGGTACCGGCCGCGGTAGGCCTTCCGAACGCTGGCGAGGGTCTGGGCGAGGTAAGGGAGGACCGCCTCCTCGTTGTAGCAGGGCACCACCACCGTGACCCGCTCGGCCGGGCGTTCTTCCCGCGCCGCCGCGGCGGGCCGGGCCGCCGGCCTGGCCGCGGGCTCGGCGAAGGTGCGGCGTCCGGCGGCCATGCGCAGGTGCTCCGCGATGCTCGTGGCCGTGGCGCCTTCCAGGTGCCGTTGCAGAAAGTCCCGCATGCGGTGCAGGTTCCGGTACTGGCGCAGGCGGGGCAGCCAGCCCGCGGCGGTGATGCGCGGCTGGTCGGGGTCGAGGTCCCAGACATGGAAGTACATCACGAAGGGCTGTGTCGTGGAACGCCGCCAGGCGGCCATCCCGAAGCGCAGCCAGGCGCGCGGCAGTTGGCGCAGGTAGTTGCCCCCGGCGATCGGCCAGTCCAAGCCGGCGAGCCGGACCGTTCCGGGCGGGACCTCGATCAGGCGCCTTTCTCCCCGCTCGATGGCGTGGATGAAGCGCCGCCAGGGCTCGTCCGCGAACCGCCTGAACGCCGGGCACAGGCTGGAGTCGTAGAGGAATCCCTCCTCGGCGAGGATGTCGAGCGCCCAGAGGTCCGCAGGGCCGAACCAACCGTGGGGGATTCGGTAGCCGATGGCCTCCCGACCGGACGCCTGCTCGACGGCGGCCTTCCCCTTCCGGACGTCGGCGCGGAAGCCTGCGGCGTCGAATTCCCGCAGGGGACGGTGATCGTACCCGAGGCACGCTACCTCGTGGCCTGCCTCCGCGACCTCGCGGACGACGGCCGGATGCCGCTCCGCGATCCATCCCGAGACGAAAAACGTCGCCGTGGCACCCACCGATTCGAGGAGTTCGAGGGTTCTCTCGGTGTTGCGCCGGACGCGCGACTCGAAGCGATCCCACCGGCTGGCCGGGATGTAAGCGCGCAGGGCCTGGACCTGGAAGTACTCCTCGACGGCCACCGTGAGGAGGACGTCCGCGCCTCCACCGCCACCGTCCACCGCGCTTCCCTTCATCGCCCCGCTTCCCCGAGGGTTCCCGTTTCGAGGAACCGGACGATAGCACGGGCGATCGCCTCGGCGCTGTCCGGCCGGCCGAAGGGATTCGCCCCCGGCGCCGGCTCCGGCCGCCAGCCTTCCGCATGGGCCGACTCCAGCGCCCGGCGCAGCGGCTCGGTGCCGCCGCCGATGAGCCTCGCGTGACCGCTGCTGACGGCTTCCGGTCTTTCCGTGTGTTCCCGGATCACCAGGAGAGGCACGCCCAACGACGGCGCCTCTTCCTGGATCCCTCCCGAGTCGCTGACGATGAGCCAGGCGTGCCTCGCGAGGTGCAGGAAATCGGGATACGGCACCGGATCGATGGTCCGGCACCGCGGGGCTCCGGCTAGCGCTTCCCGCACCGCGCGCCGGACCTCGGGGTTCGGGTGCACCGGCAGGATCAGGACGACGTCCGGGTGCCGGTCCACGAACTCCCGCAGGCAGGCCAGTCGCTCCCGCATCACGCGGCCGAAGCTCTCCCGCCGGTGGGTGGTGACGAGAAGGAGTTTGCGCCCCTCCGCCTCCGCGACCAGGTCCTGGACCGCCGGCGACGGTGGAAAGCGCTCGAGCACCGCGTCGAGCGCGGAGACGACCGGATTGCCGGTGACCAGCACCGCCTCGCGCGGCACCCCCTCCGCGACGAGCCTCTCGGCGTTCCCGGCGGTCGGAGCGAAGTGAATCGTCGCCAGCCGCGTGATGAGGGAACGCTGCATCTCCTCCGGGAACGGGTGGTCGTCGTTCCCCGACCGCAGCCCCGCCTCGACATGGGCCACCGGGATCCTCTCGTAGTAGCCGGCCACCGCGCCGGCGAAGGCCGAGGTGGTGTCTCCCTGCACGACGAGGAGCGAGGGGCGGCGGCTCCGGAGCAGGGGGGCCAGGCCGGCCAGGATCGCGGACAGCACCTCGGTGGGCCGCTGGCCCTCCGTCATGACCCCGAGGTCCGCTTCCGGGGTGATCCCGAGCGGCCCGAGCAGGGGGGCGACGAGGTCGTGATGCTGGCCGGTGAGGACGAAGGAGGCTCGAACGGAGCGAGACAGCCGCCGCAGCGACCACAGCACCGGAGCGAGCTTGATCACTTCCGGGCGCGTCCCGGCCAGCAGGATCACGTCCGGTCTCGGTGACGCCGGCCCCTTCGACAACGCCCACCCTCCGGAATCGGGCCGCGGCCCCCCCGGCAATATTCGGCAGCGGCGGGAGGGCGGGCAAGGGCCGCCGGATCAGCCCTCCCCGGACCCCGCGGGGGCGGCCCGCCGCGCGCGCCACAGCGCCAGCGCGCGTTTCGCATCTCCGGCCCGCACGTAACCGGTCGCCGCCAGCAAAAGGGGGAGCGAGGCGACGGCGAGGAGGCGAAGCGCCACCGAGCCGATTCCGTGGCCCCGAATCATCCGCTCGGCGACCCACCACACCGCCGTTGCGGAGGCCGCGAGGTGGGCGAAGCGCAGCCAGGAGAACGACAGCGGGCCGAGCGCGCGCGAGATGAAAAAGACGAGGCCGGATCGGACCGCATAGGTGGCCACGGTGGCCCCCGCCGCCCCCATGGCCCCATAGCGCGGAATCAGAAAGAGGTTGGCCCCGATGTTGAACACGGCGCTCGCGCCGTTCACCAGCATGAGGTACTCGGTCCGGCGCCGGGCCAGAACGTTGATGTCGAAGTGGTAGTAAAGGCCCATCAGCACGTGGGCGCAGGCCACCAGCGGCACCACCCGGGCCGCCGGCCAGTATGCGGGATCGCTGGCTGCGAGCCGCACCACGTCGGTCGCCAGAACGGATGCGGCGAGGGCGGCCCAGGCGAGGAGCGCGGTGAAGTAGGAGAAGATCCGGCCGTAGAGGCCCTCGGCCTCGGGTCCCCAGTTGTCCAGCCGCCGCGGCGCCCAGATCTGCCGGAAGGGGACCGTGACGAACTCGTGGATGACGCTTCCGAGCTTGTAGCCCAGCGCATAGAGACCGGCATCCGCGAAGGAGCGGAATTCCTTCAAAAGGTAGCGATCCGCGGCGACGAGAATGTACGAGGCGAGGTTGGAGGGTATCAGCGGAAGCCCGAAGCGAAGCATCTGCGGCACGAGCCGCCAGTGTGGCGTCAACCCCCACCGCAGGAAGAAGATCGCCGAGAGCACCGCTACCAGAACGATGTTGGTGGCGAGTGTCGAGGTGAGGATCGCGGCGACCTTCCACCCCGAGACGAGAAGCCAGACGTTGAGGACGACGTTCAGCCCGAGCCGCGCCGATGCCACCGTCAACAGCGCGACGCTCCTCTGGGAGGCGCGCAGGTAGCTCAGCCACACGGCGAGCAGGAGATCGAAGTAGAGCCCGCCGAGGGCGAGGAGGACCAGTCCGGACTTGCCGGCGTCGTCGAGGATCGCCCGGGCCAGCGCCGGGCTTCCCGCGGCGGCGGCTCCGATCGGTGCGGCGCTGACGAGGGCCAGGCCGCAGAACACCGTCGCCACCGTATGGAATCTCTCCCGCTCGGATCGTCCCTCGACGTAGAAGCGGATCACGACGTCGCCGACCCCGATCCCCAGCAGGATCGCCAGCACGGCCGTCAGCAGGTAGAGGATCTCGAGGGTGCCGTAGTCGGCCGGCGTCAGGAACCGCGTGTAGACGGGTAGCATCAGAAAGGCCACGGCGCGGTTGAGAACGTTCGCCAGGCCGTACACGGCGGCGTGCCGCGCGATCGTGGCCGTCTCGCGGGCGGCCCGGGAGGGTCCCGGGGAGTTTTCCGAGGGCGCGCGCGGCGCCGCGGGCCGATCAGGCATCGTCGAGAGGAATCTCCCGGATGGTGAAGCGATACTTGCCGCCGGGGGTGGGCGCGATCCGTCCGACCTTCTCGAGGTCGAAACGCATGCGATCTCCGAACCGCCGCCGCACCAACTCGGCGATCGTCGAGACCGACCCTTCGCCGAACGACGGCGCCGGGACCACCCGGATCCGGAGGTGATCCCGCCGGTCTTGCACGATCTGCATCTGCTCGATCCCGGGCACCATGTTGGCGAAGTTCTCCGTGAGGGAGATCCCGGAGATCAGTTCGCCTTCGGGCGTGACAAGGTAGTCGGCCACGCGGCCAGCGATGCGGGAGAGGAGCGGATAGCTCCGGCCGCAGGGGCAAGATCCTGCCGCCGGGACCGCCATGTCCCCGACTTCGTACCGGATCACCGGCATGGCGCGATTGGTCAGGTCGGTCACGAGGACCCTCCCGGGAACGCCGGGCCCCGCCGGCCGCCCGTCGGCGTCGACGACCTCCACGACCAGGGTGTCGGTGTTCACGTGCAAGCCGCTGTGGGCCTCGCATTCGCTCGCGATCAGGCTGACCTCCTCACAGCCGTAGCGGTCGAAGACGGGGCACTCGAAGACCTCACCGATGAGCCGCCGCTCGTGTTCGTGGAGAACCATGGCGGTGCTGAGGACGGCTCGCGGGCGGAAGGTCGGCCAGCCCGCGTTCCGCCATTCGCGCGCCAGCAGGTACAGGCTGTGGGCGTGTCCGAAGAGGAGCGTCGGAGCGATCTTTCGCACGCGGGAAGCGAAGGCAGCGACCTCGGCGGAGTCCATCTTGAGAGTGTCGAGAAAGATCATCCTCTCGAGCAGGCGGTTGCGAAGACGCCCGCGCCAATGGGCCAGATGTTCGGGATTGCCCCACAGCGCCGCACGCCACTCCCCGAGGCGCCACCCGGTCCAGCCGTCCCGATAGAGGGTCACGCCCCGTTTCCACTGCGACGAGGGGATGTCGACCACCAACCGGAGCGGCGAGCCGGTCGAGCCCGAGGTCTTCCTCGGCTCGGTACGCTCGTCGGGGATGGTCCTGGCCCGCAGCTCCGCCGCGGAACGCTGGATGTCCGACTTGCGGAGCACCGGGAGCCGGCGCAGGTCGTCCCACTCCCGCAGGTCCTCGGGGGCGAAGCCGATCTCGTCGAAGCGGCGGCGATAGAACGGGGTTTCCCGGTAGGCGTGGGCGACGATCTCCCTCAACCGCTCCCACTGCCGCGCGAGCCGGGATTCCAGGCCCTCCGCTTCGCGACCGGCCAGTTCGCGGGCCACCCGGAGGTACGGCGAGGATTCCCAACGCGCCCACAGGGGGGCGACGATTCCCCTGACCACGGCGGCGGCGATGCGGCCTTTCGGCTGAGGAGTCGTCATTCGTCCGCCAGGACGTGGCGCGCGCGCCTCCGCCGGCCGGCGCGGAGCTCCCGCGCCCCGCGGCCGGAGCTCACCCGGCGCCGTTCCGCACGGCAAGCATAGTGCCTCGCGCCTCGTGAACCAACGGTGCGACCGGCGGTGTTTCCCCGGACGCGTGGCACCCGTCAGGGCGTCTCGACGTCCCCTCGCCGGTTATTGCGCACGGGGCTGGGAGGCGCGTTGCCTCCGGTGTCTTCGAAGACGAAATCGACGGCTTGACTGCGGTCGAGAGTCACGTTCTGCGTCGACGATGCCGAGCCGTACCGGACCGTGACGGTGTAAGGATTGTACTCGGTTCGGTCGGCGCCGGAGGCCCCGGCCCGCCGGTATTCCGGAAGAGCCGTGGTCCAGGTCCCGTCGGAGCCGGTCGTTCCGGTGGTCGTGCCGCCGCTGGCGTCCGTGACCGTCACCTGGGCCCCGCCGAGGGGCGCTCCGCTCCCATCGGTCACCCTCACGGTCAGATACCAGCTCACGGTCACGTCCTTGGTTCCGGAGCCGATGAACTCCATGTCGTCGACGTCGGCGCCCGATTCGTAGGACGTGTCGCGCAGCTCCAGGCCGCTCTCGGTGCCGTTCCAGTAACCGATGCGCACGCTCCGGAAGTCCGCTCGCGCAGGGGTTCCGCGGCGGAGAGTGTTGCCGTCGAGGAGGATTCCGCTGGTCGACTTGCCGTCGAAGTCCCCGAACCGGACGATCGTGTGATTGCCCTCGAGAACATTGTTGCGGGCCACGGTGTTCGAAACGGCCAGCGTCTCCTCGAACAGCAACGCCTGTCCGGTCCGGCCGGCGCCGACCACCTGGGAGCGGATGACGTTGTTCTCGATGACCACGTCCTCCCCGGAGGACCGCAGCGTCGCGGTGATGCCGTTGGCCTGGGAGACGAGCGATTCGTCCGTGTACGCGGTGATCTCGTTGTCGTGGATGTGGATCCGGAAGTTGCCCTTCGGCGGGTAGGTCCGCAGCCGGATGCCGGCCACCTGCAGCGACTCGGGGCCGAACTCGTGATTGGCTTTCTCCTTGACGCTGATCGTGTTGCCGTAGATCTCACCGTCGCTGTTGGTACCGTCGGTGCCGGCCGTGTCGATCAGGAGGCCTCTGCCGAAGACGGGGGCGATGACGTTGTTGCGAATGGTGAAGTTCCGGCATCCCGTCATCCCGATCCCGTACCCGTTGGTCACTTTCTCGTGGTTCTTGATCGTGTTGTTTTCGATCAAGATCCGCGACCCGGAGCCGCTCTCCGCATACCGGCGGTAGAGCGCGATTCCCTGCTGGGCGCCGCCCTCGATCGTGCTGTTGCGGATAACGACGTCGCCCTTGGTGCGGGTGGCGTTCACGAGGGCCACCGGCGACATGCGGTTGAACACCCCGAGCGATGTCGCGGTGATCGTGGAGTTTTCGATCGTGAGTCCGCCGCCCCAGTAGTAATCGAGCGTGTTCGAGTTGATGGAGTTCGTCTCGAGGGTCACACCCGTGATGGTCAGGTCGGGCCCCTTGGACTTCACCGCCGCCGAGCGGACGGCCTGAGCGCGGCCCTGCCGCAGCACGCCGTTCTTGATCGTGAGTCTCGCTCCGTGCTTCACCTGGCCCGGCGGCAGGTCGGGGAACAGGTCGGGATCCTGCCAATCGTAGCTGGCCACCCCGTACTGGAACGCCGGCTTGATGTCGATCTCGTCGCACCACATCTCCGACGAGCCGTGCAGTTCCAGCTCCACGTAGACCTCGGTCGCCGCCGCAGGTTTGAAGCGCGCCTCGAGGGCGAAGCCCCTGTTGATGCCGGTGCGGCTGCTCTCCGCGACGACGGCCCCGTCCGACGTGCGCCGCACCCGGAGCGTGGCGCTGTCGCTGCTCGTTCCGCGGACCCAACCGAAGGCGATGTAGGTCTGGTCGCCCGGCAGGGTGACCGGCGCCGACCGCAGCGTCTGGACGGACGACGCCGTCATGTCCACATGGAGTTCCCAGTTCTCCCAGTACCACTGGCGGGCGGTGCGCCGCGCTCCCGGGGCCGCGCTCAGGTCCCACTCGGCCGGCGTCGCGCCGCTGCCTTGCTCGAAGCCCGCGTTCGGGACGCGGACCACGGGAGCGTCGCCGAACACGACGGTGTGGCCGTTGAGGTCGAGGGTGATGTCGTCGGCCGCGATGACGAACGCCGTGCCCGGGGCGGTGAAATCGGCGGTGACGACGTAGGTTTCGCCGGGCTGGTCGAGGACCGCCGGCCCGCTCACCGGCGTCTGACCCGCCACGGGTGCGATCGCCGCCGCGATCGTGACGGCGGTGCCGGCCAGGAACCGCCGGCGATCGAGACGCAACGCGCGCCGGAAGGACTCGATCCTCGTCCGATTCACCCTCTCGGTCCTCGCCGTTCGGTCGCCGGAATCCAGGGGTCCGCCCACCCGGTCCGGCGCCGGATCCTATCCGATTAAGCAAAACTACTGCCAACCGCCTTCCGCAGGCCAATCGCGGCGATCCCGGAGTCATCGGCGAGGGCGCGGGCTACGAGCGCGAGTCCGCGGGCGAGGCGGCACGTCCGCGGGACCCGGATCGAGGTGCGGGTCGACCGGCGGCACCGGCGGGGTTTCGTTTCGAGGTTCGATGGTCGGTCGTCGCCTGCGCGGCGGTGCCCCGAGGCAGGCCGCCGTCGGGTGGCAGGATCGTAACCGGCGGGACGAGAGCGTAACCCCGTGTGTTCCGGAGCTCTCAGCGAAACCGGCGCACGGCCCGCCGGGCGAGCACGAGGGCCGCTCCCGCCGCGAACCGGACCCGGTCGGCCGCGCGGAGCGCGCCTTCCCGCCGGAGAGTCTCGCGGAAGACCCGAGCCGCCTCGAGGTCGCCTCCGGCGAGGGCCTCGCGCATCCGGCGCCGGCGGCCGATGACGATCCGGCGCTCCGCCGGGATGGGGAGCCGCCGTCCGAGCCGGGCTGCGGCTTCCTCGCAGGCCTTGAAGCAGAGCGCGTCGTAGTGGAGCACCCGCTCCGGATCGCTTCCCTGCGTGATCGACCGGGCGTGGTTCCGCCTCAGGCAGAGCGGTTCGTCGATGCAGGAGATCGGATAGAGCATGGCGATCCGCAGCCAGCATTCGAAGTCCTGCGCTTTGAGCAGCCGCTCGTCGAACATCCCGCAGCGTTCGAGGGCCTCCCGCCGGAGGACCGCCGCGCTCGGGGGGATCGGAAACGCGCTCATGTAGAGCTCATCGAACACGTCCTCGGCTTCGCGGCGGCGGAATTTCCGGGTCGAAATCGGCCGCAGGTTCTCGTCGCAGTCGACGACCTGCGCGTAGCAGAGGCCGATGTGGGGATGCCGGGCGAACTCGGCAGCGGCCCTCTCCAGGTGCCGTTCGAGCCAGGCGTCATCGGCGTCGAGCAGCGCCACCAGCGGCGCATCACCGGCGCGGATGCCCGAGTTGCGGGCTGCCGGCAGCCCTCGGCACCTCTCGTGCCGGACCAGGATCACGCGCTCGCCGAACGATGCGGCGACCTCCGCGGTGCGGTCGGTCGATCCGTCATCCACGACGATCACCCGTTTCGGAGCGAGAGTCTGCCGGAGAGCCGATCGCACCGCTTCCGCCAGGAAAGGCTCTGCGTTGTGGGCCGGGATGACGACGTCGATCTCGTTCATCGAGGGTCCATGCCCCGCGGCCGCCGGCCACCGGCGGTCTGGCGGGCGCTGCGGATTATCCACCACATCCTCCGCCCGGCACGCGCTTCCGAGCCGTCTCTGGCGCGAACGGCTTGCCGAAGGTAGTAATGCCACGATGGACAGGCGTTCCACGATCGGACCCACGGGGGGCGGACATCCGGTCCGGGTCGCACGGTGCCAGGGCCGGCGACCGGCGGATGCGACGCACTGACGCGATGGCGGTCCGCTCCTTCGAGACGGACCCCCGCCGGGAGCCGGGAACGCGCCCGGGGCGGCGCCGCACCGCGGGCTGGCTCCGCACGCTCCTCGGCGGCGGCGACGGGCCGGTCAACGCGGCCGTTCCCTGGCTCGCCCTGTACATGGGCGTGTTCCTCATCCGCCCGTGGGAGAGCCTCGTCCCTTCGCTTCAGGCGATTCCCTTCGAGAAGGTGGTCGCGCTCGTCGTTCTCGCGCGCGTCTTCGTCGGGCGCGAGTGGCGCTGGCGGCGGGGATCGATTCCCTGGGCGGCCGCCGGTTTCCTCGCGGCGTTGCTGGTCGCCACGGCGCTGGCCCTCGAGCCCGGGAGGAGCTGGGCGACCACGTCGCAGACGGCGAAGACGGCGCTGTTCGCGCTGGCGATGTGGGGGGCGATCCGGCGGCCCGCCGACATGCGGGGGCTCGCCCTGTGCTGGGTGGGCTGGATGGCCCTCTACCAGTCGAAGGCGCTCTGGGAATACGCGATGCACGGGCGCGGCGTCTACCGCATGGGGATCTGGCGGCTGATCGGCATCGAGACCACCTACGGCGATCCGAACACCTTCGCGGCGAAGACCGTCCTCGTGATGCCCTTCCTTCTCGCCCTGTGGCGGACCGAGCAGCGGCGCTGGCTCCGGTGGGTCCTGGCCGCGGCCGCGGTCCAGTCGGTGGCGGTCGTCGTGCTGACCGGTTCGCGGGCGGGGCTGATCGGGCTCGCCGCCTGGGCGCTTGCCGCCTTCTGGTCGTCCCGGCGGAGGTGGCGCGCGGCCCTGGCCCTCGGCGCGGCGGCGCTGGTTCTCGTCATCTGGATTCCCGATCCCATCGTCGAGCGCTACCAGACGCTCCTCGATCCTGAGTTGAACAAGTCGGCCCACGAGTCGGCCGAAGGCCGGCGGATCGGGCTGCTCAAAGGGTGGGCGCTGTTCAAGATGCGGCCGCTCGCCGGGGTCGGGCCGAACTGCTTCACCATCAGCCATCTCTATCTCGGCCGGCTGTCCTTCGAGGTGGTCGGCTTGCAGCCCCACAACCTTCCGGGCCAGCTGCTCGGGGAAACCGGCCTGGTCGGCCTCGTCGGGTTCGCGGCGTTCTGCGCCGCCTGTCTGGGAACGTGGGGCCGTGCCCGGCACAGGCTGCGGCGCGCCGCGCGGAGCGCGCGAGGCGATCCGGCAGAGCGGCTCGCGGAGCTGGTCGACGCCGCGGGAGCGAGTTTCCTCTTGATGCTCCTGTTCGGAGTTCCCGGCCACAACCTGTACGAGTACAACTGGTTCTGGTTGGGGGCCTTCCTGGGTGCCGGCGCGGAACTGGCCCGCGATGCCGGGGACACGGCGGCCCGCTCGCGGCACCTCATTCCCACCCGTCCGCGAGTCCGAGCAGCTCGGCGCGGAGGCGGCTCAGCGGATAGCCCATCGCCACCGGGTTCCTCCTGAGCTCGAAGCGCGGGCTACCGGATCGGTTGGGGCCGGGGACGGTGGTGGCCGCCCAGGCGGCATCCAAGGCACGGAGAACCGCGATGCAATCGTCCGTGTAGTCGCCGCGGGAGCCGTTGGGGTAGGCGAACGGAATTCGACCCGTCACGCCTCGCGATCGAAGCTCGGCGAACGAATCCTCGATCTCCCGCTGCATCGTCTCCAAGGGTTCCCGCGACAGGATGGCATGGTGGGCGGTGTGCGCCCCCAACGTGTGCCCCGCGGCGGCGAAGGCGAGGAGTTCGTCCCAGTGGGCGGGGCCGAGGAGGCGCAGCACGCGCGAGCGTTCCTCCGGCGGAAGCTCTTCCCACGCCCGCTGCAACCGCTCCCGGTACCGGGCGGAGGGCAACTCCTTCCAAGCCGCCGGCCGCTCCAGCAGCTCGCGGAGGCACGGATCGCTCGCCGCCGCGCCGCTCCTCCCCGGTGCGCCGAGGAGGCGGAGAGCGCGGAGAGCGTCCGCCGGGAACGGGCGGTCCGTTCCGATGTGACCCGTGGTCACGAACAGCACCGCGTGGACGCCGCAGGAGTCGAGGACCGGTTGCGCGAGTTCGACGACGTTCCGCGCCCCATCGTCGAACGTGACGAGCACGCTCAGTCCGTCCGGGTCCCAGACGAGGCCCTCCCGCGCGTCGAACCGGAGCTCTTCGGCCGAGGCGAACCGAGCCCAGCGGCGCAGGGCCCGCAACTGCCGGGCGAGCTGCCGTTCCGTGACGTAGTAAGGCGGCACCAGCGGCTCCGCCGCCGCGGCGTCGGCGACGACCCCGTGGTAGGTGAGGATCCGCAGCGCGCCCTCCTGACGGGCCCTCCGGGCACCGAGGGCGACGCGCAGCCACCAGAAGGCGTGGCGGAGCAGACGCGCCGTGGCTGAGCGTCCGAGCGAGCTCACCGGCCGCCCTCCGCGCGGCGGTCACCCGCGAGTCGGGCACGCAGGCGGCGCCGGAGGCCGGAGGCGAGCGCGCGCAGGCGGAGTTCGGCCCGCCCGGGGAGGCGGCACGCGGCTTCCAGCGTGACCAGCGTGCGGGTCTCGGTGGACCAGCGCGCCTTGTACGGCTCGTCGCCGCGCAGGAAGTCGAACCACCGCAGGCCCTCGCGGACCGCCTCCTCCATGCCGAAGAGCACGAGCAGTTCTCCCACTCCGTAGCGGCGGAACTCCGGATCCCAGCCCGATTGCAGATAGCTCGCGGTGCCGTCGCGGTGAAAGGCGAGCAGAGCGCCGATCGGTCTCCCGCGCGCGCGGCACACGTGGAGGCGCAGCCATCCACGTTCCGCGGCCGACCGGCAGAAGGTGCCGAGGAAGCGGCGCTTGACAGGGTCGCCGAGCGTCCCTTCGCTGCCACGGCTCCGCCAGCGGGCCGCATGAAGCGCGAACAGGATCTCCAGGCCCGTGCCGACGTCCTCGGCGCCGGTGATCGTGGAAAAGGCGGCGCCTTCCCGCTGTTCGAGATCCCGCCGGCGCCGTCTCACGTCGGCCCGCCGCTTCTTTCGGAGCCGGCGGAGGAGGTCTTCCGGATCGGAGGGAAGCCGCGCCACGGGCGCCTCGATGCCGGCGGAGGCGACGACGGTCCAGCCGCGCCGGTCCGCCGCTCGACGTGCGGCCTCCACCTCGGGTCCGCGATCGAGCATCGCCAGCCTGAGGACGCGCGCCCGCCGGAGCTCCGGCTCGAGGAGGCCCGCCGCCGCGTCCCAGAGTCGATCCAGCTCCTCCGCTCTCGCGACGAGACCGAGGTGGTCGCCGGAGGCGAGCGCCTCCCCCGCGAATTCGATCCTCCGGCCGTCCCGGCGCCGTGCCAGCGGGAGGAGCCCGATCAGCCGCCCGGACTCGCGGAAGGCGAGGACCAGCGGTCGGAAGCGGTCCGCCAGGACCTCGTACCAGGTGAGCACCCACTCGGGGGTCCGAAACAGCGGCGAGCCGGGACAGCGTGCGAGCAGGTCGTCCCACTCGGCGCGGAGAGACCCGACGCTCTCGAGGGTCTCCAGGGCGAACGCTTCCATCGGCGGTGGGCGTTCCGGGGAGAGCCTAGAGACATCGCGCCGCTGGCGCGACGGGGCGAGGCCGTTCGGGACGAGCGTTGATCCGGATCATCGGCACATATATATAGCCCCAGCGGCGACGGCGCCGCCGCGCCGGCGCCCGGGATCCCGCGAAACATGGAGGCGAGTCGTGGAGCTCGACCCGGCTGGTCTGCAGGCGTCGCGGGACAGCGGGCGGCCCCGGCCGGCGGGAGTCCTGGACGGCAACGCGGCCGCGCCGGCTCTTCTCTCGATCGATCTCGAGGACTACTTCCAGGTCGAGGCGTTCCGGTCCATCGTCCAGCGCGATGACTGGGAGTGGTATCCGGCCCGGGTGGCGCGCAACGTCCGCAAGCTCCTGGAAATCCTGGCGCGCCACGAAGCGCGGGCCACATGGTTCGTCCTGGGGTGGATCGCCGACCGCTACCCCGATCTCGTGCGCGAAATCGCCGAGGCCGGTCACGAAATCGCGTGCCACTCCTACCACCACCGGCGGGTCGATTCCCTCGATCCGGAACGGTTCGCGGAGGACACCGCCCTCGCGGTGGAAGCGATCGGATCGGCTTGCGGCGCGAGGCCGGCCGGCTACCGCGCGCCGTCCTTCTCGATCGGGAAGGAAAACCTCTGGGCTCTGGAGGTTCTCGCCGCGCACGGCTTCCGCTACGATTCCAGCATCTTTCCGGTCTATCGCCGGTGCCGCCTTCCCGCGGCCCCCACCGAGCCGTTCGTGGCCCTGACGCCGGGGGGAGACCTGCTCGAGCTGCCGCCCGCGACCCTGCGCGTGGGGAGGCTGCGGATTCCTCTCGCCGGGGGCGCCTACTGGCGGCATCTCCCGTTCGTCCTCGTCCGATGGGGCCTGCGGCGAATGACCCGGGCGCACCGGCGACCCGCCGTCCTCTACCTTCACCCGTGGGAACTCGATCCGGGGCAGCCGCGGTTGCCCGTCGGGCCGGTGACGCGCGTGCGCCACTACCGTAATCTCTCCCGCATGGAGACAAGGCTGGATGCTCTGCTCTCGGTGCTGAGAGCGATGCCGATCGGCGAGTGGCTCGCCTCTCCCGAGAGCCGCCACCTCGCCGTGTACAGCGTCCGAGGGAACGCCCTCGTTCCCGGCTGGGCCGCAGCGGGGACGGCGGCGCCATGACGCGACGTCGTTCGCCCGCGCGCCCCGGCCCACAGACCCCTCCTGCGCGGAGGCGCGTCGCGCACCTGATCGCCAGCAATTTCTTCGGCGGTCCGGAGAGGCAGATCCTGGGGCACGCCGCGCGTCTCGGCCGCTACGGCTGGGAGGCGGTGATCGGCTCGTTCAGGGAGGGCCGGCCGGCGGTCGAGATCGTCGAAAGGGCCCGAGAACGCGGGCGGCCGGCGTTCCTCGTCGATACCGCCTCGCCGTTCAGCCCCGACAATGCGCGCCAGTTGGCCCGTTTCCTGAGCGAGATGCGCGTCGAGGTCCTCGCGACCCACGGCTACAAGGCGGACATCTACGGGCACCTCGCGGCGGCGAAGGTCGGGATACCGCGCATCGCCTTCCTCCGCGGCCTCACCGGCGAGAATCTCAAGGTGAGGTTGTACGAGCGCGCCTACCGCTGGTCGCTCCGGCGGGCGGACCGGGTCGTGGCGGTATCGGAGGCGATGCGGCGGCTGGCGTTGCGGATCGGCGTACGGGCGGAGCGCATCTGCGTGGTCCGAAACGCCGACGTCCGGGAAGACGGCTTCGGTGCCCCGATCGACGTGCGGCGAGCGCTGGGATGGGAAGGAGATCCGCGGCCGGTGTTGATCGCCGCGGGACGGCTGAGCCCCGAGAAGGGACAGGACGTGTTGGTTCGCGCCGTCGCGCACCTGCGGGAACGGGGAAGGCCGGTCCTCGCGGCGATTCTCGGGGAAGGGGCGCGGCGCCGCCGCCTGGAGCGGCTCATTCGGCGCGAGCGGCTCGCCGACTCGGTTCGGCTCGCCGGGTTCCGACACGAGCTTCCCCGCTGGATCGCGGGTGCCGACCTGCTGGTGAATCCCTCCCGAAGCGAGGGGCTGCCGAACGTGATCCTGGAGGCGTTCCGCGTGGGAACCCCGGTGGTGGCCACCGAGGTCGGGGGGGTCCCCGAAGCGGTCGTGGACGGGGAAACCGGGTGGACGGTCCCCCCCGACGATCCGGAGGCGCTCGCGGGGGCGATCGAGCAGGCCCTGCGATCGCCGGCGGAGGCGCAGCGGCGCGCGGAACGCGCCCGGGAACGTCTGTCGCGCGAGTTCGATCCGGAGCGGCAGACCAGGGCCCTCGCCGCCATCTACGACGCCCTCGCTCCTCGGGCCGCCGGCCACGCCGCCGTCGCGCGCGCTGCCGAGCGGCTGTCGGGCGGCGGATGAGCGCGCGCGTGCCACGGGACCGTCCCTCGCGGCAGGGGAGCGGGCCGCCCTTCATTTCCGTCGTCGTTCCGGTGCGGAACGAGGAGGCGACGGTCGGCAGGGTCCTCGAGCGACTCCTGGAGCAGGACTACCCGGAGGACCGCTTCGAGATTCTGGTGTGCGACGGAAGGAGCACGGACGGAACCCGTCGAGTCGTCGCGGCGGTCGCCGCTCGCGACACGCGCGTCCGCCTGCTCGACAATCCGGGCATCCGCAGCTCCGCCGGAAGGAACGTCGGTTTCCGGAACGCGCGGGGAGACTACGCCCTCGTCATCGACGGGCACGTGGAGATTCCGGGACGTGATCTTCTCCGCACCGTGGCGGAGATCTTCGAGAGGACCGGCGCGGAGTGCCTCGGCCGGCCGCAGCCGCTGATCCCGGTGCCCGGAAGCCGCTGGTCGGAATCGATCGCCTTGGCGAGGGCTTCCTGGCTGGGACACAGCCGGAGTTCGTTCATCTACAGCGACGCGGAGGGGTTCGTTCCCGCGGCGAGCGTCGGCGCAGCCTACCGGCGGGAGGTCTTCGAGAAGATCGGTTACCTGGACGAGGATTTCGACGCCTGCGAGGACGTCGAGTTCAACACGAGACTCGACGAGGCGGGGATGCGCTGCTACATCAGCCCGCGCCTGACCGTCTTCTACCACGCGCGCCGGGACCTTCCGGGGCTGTGGCGGCAGATGTTCCGCTACGGGTTCGGCCGCTGCAAGTTCCTGCTCAAGCACCCACGCCGTCTGACTTGGGAGCAGGCGGCGTTGCCGGGATTCGTGGCCTGGACCCTGAGCGGCCCCGCCTTCCTCCTCGGGGGCCTACCCGCGGCGGCACTGTGGGCCGTGCCCGTAGCCGCCTACGGACTCCTCGTGCTGATCGAGTCGACCCGCCTGGCCCGGCGGCACGGGTGGTGGCGCTGGCCCCACTTCGCGGCGATCTTCCCGGTGATCCACTTCGGGCTCGGCACCGGGTTTCTCTGGTCGCTCCTCAGGCGCGGCCACCTTCCGCCACCCCGATGAGCGGCCCCCTGGCGGCGGCGCCGGGACGCCGGCGGACCGGGCCCGCGCGCATCGTAGCGGCAGCCGCGCTCGGACTCGCCCCGATTCTGGATCCCCTCGGCCCGTCGAGGATTCCCGCGCTGGCCCTCATGCGCGACCTGGCGCACATCCCGTGGGCGGCGGCGCTGGTTCTCCTCCTCGGTTTCGGGCCCGGGTCGGGGCGGCGGCGGGCCGCCCGCGCCGCGGCCGCCGCCGTTTCGGCCGGCATCGCCGTCGAGGCGATCCAGGCGCTCACCGCTTGGGGGACCCCTTCTTTGCTGGACGTCGCCCATGACATCGTCGGGGCCGTGGCCGCCGCCTTGTGGATGGCCGGCGGGGCGTCGCGCCTCGCGGTGGCCGCCGCGGCCGCCGCGGCCCTCGTCCCGGTCGCGGAAGGCGCCGCGCTGTTCCGATCGGAGCGGCTCCGCCACGCGGAGGTCCCGCTGCTGGGACGCTTCGAGCGCCGGGCGGAACTGTACGCCTGGATGGCGCGAGGCCGGTGCCGGGCCTCTCTCTCGGCGCTCTGGTCGGCAGAGGGCCGGAGCAGCCTGAAGATCCGCCGCGCGGGACCGGGACCGGCCTACCTGGTCCTCCACGATCCGCCCGGAGACTGGGGCTCGGCCGAAAGCCTCGCTTTCGAAGCGTGGAACCCCGGCCCGCACACCGTTCCTCTCCGCTTACGCCTGACGGACCGTCGCGGTTACGCGAACCCGGCGACCCGTCACGAGGAGACGATCGAGATTCCGGTGGGGGGCTCCTCGGTGCGCCTGCCGATCGCGCGGCTTCGCCGCACGCCCTCGGGCAGGGATCTCGACCTCGGCCGCCTGGATGCGCTAGTTTTCATCCTTCCGGAGTCGCCGCCGGCGAGCCTGTGGATCGACAACGTGCGGCTGATTCCCGCGAGGCGATGATCGACGTCCGACCCACTCGCGGCGCGACCGCCGCCGGCGCGCGGCCCGGTAGGCCCGGCCGCATCGTGCTCGTCCTGCTGATCGACGAGATCTGCGGGTGGACGGCCGGGACGGAACGCCAGGTGCTGCTCCTCTGCCGGCATCTACCCCGGTGGGGCGTCGCGCCCGTGCTGGCGCTCATGCGGGCGCCTTCCCCGAGGCTGCAACTTCCGGAAGGGAGCGTCGTGCTGGGCGTCTCCCTCAAGCGCTACCTCTACCCCCTCGCGCAGCGCCGGATCGCGAGCTGGCTTCGGGACCTCCGCCCCGACGCACTCATCGCGTTCTTTCCGATGGGGCGGTGGGTCGGGCTCAAGGCGGCGCGTGAAGCCGCCGTTCCGGTCCGAATCTTCGCGCAGAGAAACTTCGGGGCCACCGAGCCGCCGTGGTTCCTGCGAGCCCGGTGGCGGGTGAGCCGCCACGCCACCGAGATCCTGTGCAACAGCCGCCGGGCCGCCGAGATCCTCGCCGGCGAGGCGCCGGCGTGGGCCCCTCCCGTCGCCTACTTGCCCAACCTCGTCGAGATCGACGGCGTTCCCCGGGCCGCGCCCGCGGCGGGCTCGCCGGTGACGATCGGGATCGCGGCCAACCTGCGGCCGGTGAAGCGCGTCGACATCTTCCTCGAAGCCGCGAGGCGTCTCGGACCGGAAGAGGCGCGGTTCGAAGTGGTCGGCGACGGGCCGGAGCGCGTCCGGCTGGAGCGGCTCGCCCGCGAGCTGGGGATCGCCGGCCGCGTCGCTTTCCGGGGACAGCGCGAGGACAGCCGGAGCCTCATGGCGACGTGGCAGATCGGAACGCTCACCTCCGACACGGAGGGCCTGTCGAACACGATCCTCGAGTACATGGCGGCCGGCCTGCCGGTGGTGGCCACCGATACCGGAGGAAACCCGGAACTCGTCGAGCACGGAGCGACCGGGTTTCTCGTCCCGGCCGGCGATCCGGAGGCCTTGGCTGCTGCCTGGCGGCGGCTCGTCGCCGAGCCGGAGCTGCGCGGGCGGTTCGGGGACGCGGCGAGAGAAAAGGCCGCGGAGTTCGAGGCGAGCCGGGTGGCGCGCCGCTATCGCGAGCACATCGCCGCACTCCTCGGCCAGGTGTCGCCGCGCTGAAAGCCGTTCCGGCCGGCGGGCCTCACCCTCCAGGGGCCCCCGCGGCCTCCTCCCAGACCGAGGCGAGGCGGCCGGCGATCGAGTCCCATCCGTGGTGCGCCGTGACGAACCTCCGGCCCTCGGCCGCCAGGCGAAGGGCGAGCTCCCGGTCGACCAGCACGCGCTCCACCGCGGCCGCGAACCCGGCGGCGTCGGCCGCCGCGAGGTAGTGCCGCCCCGGCGCCAGGTCGGGACCTTCGGCGCCGACCGGGGTCGAGATCACGGGGCGCTCCATGGCCATCGCCTCGAGGATCTTGAGCCGCGAGCCGCCCCCCGAGAGGAGCGGGACGACGTAGGCGGCGGCCCGGCGGACGTAAGGCCTGATGTCGGGCACGTCCGCGGCGAGCTCGATCGCGCCGCCCGAGGCGCGCGCGAGACGATCCAGTTCGGGCGGCGGCCGGCGGCCGACGATCGAAAAGCGGCAGCCCAGCGTGCGCAGGCGCGGGAAGACCTCCCGCACGAACCACTCCACCGCTTCCTGGTTCGGCCGCCAATCGAGCGAGCCGGTGAAGACGAGGTCGCGGCCCGCCGGCGGCGGTCCCTGAGGCTGGAAGTAGTCGAGATCGACGCCGTTGGGAACCACGGTCACGCGCCGGCAGCCGAAAGAACGGAGAGTGCCGGCGTCGCGCTCGGACACCGCTGTCGCCCAGCCGGCCCGCGCGAAGACCGCCCGCTCGAAGTTCTCCATCCTCTTCGCCTGCAGCGCGAACAGCCACCGCCGGAGAGGGAAGCGTTCGCTTCTGGACAAGCGCCGCCACACCTCGCACTCCACGTTGTGAGCCGAGACGACGGCCTGCGGCAGCCGGTCCACGAGGTAGCGCGCGTACGGTGTCCACTCGCAGTGCAACACGTCGTAGCGGTTCCGCCGGAGCATCGAACGGAGCGCGCGGCGGTAGCCGGGCCGGTGATGGCTGGAGACGCTGTAGGGATAGGGCGACGCGAGGCTGAGCGCGACCCGCGCCACGAAGGCCGGCCCGCGCTTCGGCGGCAGCCCGCCGGGAGCGAGGTGGAGCGCCACGCCGATCCGGCGCATCGCCTCGATTTGATCCGGCGAAACGCCTCGCCCGTGAACGAGCAAGTCGATCTCGTACCTGTCCGCCAGGCGGGACAACAGCGCCAGCGTGCGGATCTTCTTCCCCGTGTGGGGCGGGACGGGCGGCTCCTCGTCGAGCACCAGCACGCGCGGCCGCGACCGGTCCGGTCCGTCTCCGCGGGACGGGCGGGCTTCGGCGCTCTCGGATCCGCTGGTCATGTCTCTCCGGTCAAGATGGCCGCGCCGGGCAGGGGGGGCAACGCGGCCCGCCGGAGACTCGGCGCTCGCACCTATAATGCACCGCCCCATGCCCCGAGCGCTCCGAACCCGCGTCGCGGCCGCTCCGAGAAAGGAGATCCTGGACCGGTTCGCCGGCCTCGAACGGCTGCCTCTCCCCTTCCTCCTCGAAACGGCGGGCGCGGCACCGGGGCGCGTCCTGATGGGCGCCTCCCCCTTCGCGGTGCTCGAGGCGCGGCAGGGAAGGGTGCGGCTGTGGAGCCGCGGCGCCGCGAGCGAGGTGGAGCTGCCGCCTCTGGAGGCGTTGCGCCGCTTGCTCTTGGACTGCGCCGCGCGCGGGCACCGCGAGGCCCTCCTCGTCGGATTCTTCGGCTACGACCTCGCGTGGGAACTCGAACGGCTTCCCCCGCAAAGGGCCGTCCGCGATCAGGACTTCCCCGATCTCCTCTTCGCGGCTTACGACCGGTGGATCCGCTGGATTCCCGTGGAGCGAAGGTTCGTCGAGGTTCGAGCGGGCCGGCCGCAGCCGCCCGCGCTCGACAGGTCCGGCGAGATGGCCGCGTTCGGGGGACCGCCTCCCGCTCTGCCGGAGAGGAACTTCGACCGGCGGCGCTACCTTGCGGCGGTGGAGGAGGTGCGGCGTCTCATCGCTCGGGGCGAGATCTATCAGGCCAACCTGTCGCAGCGGTTCGCCGCGCGATGGGACGCCCCGCCGCTGGAACTCTACCGGCGCCTGCGGGCGGTCAGCCCGGCCCCCTACGCCGCCTACCTCCGCTTCGGCGAGCGGGCGGTGATCTCGTCGTCGCCGGAGCTGTTTCTCGAGGTCCGCGGATCCTCCGTGCGCACGAGGCCGATCAAGGGCACGCGTCCCCGGGGTCACACATCCGAGGAGGACGCGCGGCTGCAACGGGAGCTGCTCGGCAGCGCCAAGGATGCGGCCGAGCTCACGATGATCGTCGATCTCGAGCGGAACGACCTCGGCCGCGTCTGCGAGCCGGGGAGCGTGCGCGTCACCCGACTGCGCGAACTCGAAAAACACCCCCACGTCCTTCACCTCGTCGCCACGGTGGAAGGGAGGCTGGCGCGGGGAAGGGACGCGCTCGATCTGGTCGAGGCCGCCTTTCCCGGCGGGTCGGTCACGGGGGCCCCGAAACTGCGGGCGATGGCCGTGCTCGACGAGTTGGAGCCGACACGGCGGGCGCTGTTCACCGGCGCGATCGGCTACCTGACCCCGGCCGGCGAGATGGTGACGAGCATCGCGATCCGGACGATTCTCTGGCAGGGCGGAGTGGCGACGTTTCAGGTGGGCGGGGGGATCGTCTGGGACTCCCGCCCCGAGGCGGAGTACGAGGAGACGCTGGTCAAGTCGCGGGGGATGGCCGCCGCGCTGGGGCTCGAGCTGCGATGACGGCGAGGGACCGGAAGCCGGTCGTCTGGCTCGACGGGCGGTATCTCCGCCGGGATCGGGCTCGGATCCCGGTGGACGATCCGGCGGTTCGCCGGGGCGTCGGTCTTTTCGAAACGGTGCGGGCGTACAAAGGCCGCTGCTTCCGGCTGGCCGATCACGTCGACCGGCTCCGCCGCTCGGCGGCGGCGATCGGCCTCGAGGTCGAGATTCCGGCGCTGGAGCCGGTCGTCGCCGGCCTGCTCCGGCGCAACGGGCTCCGGGAGGCGCGGGTCCGGATCGTCTGCACGGGCGGCGGGCGTGTGCTGGTGAGCGCGGAACCCTGTCGCCTGCCGCCGCGGCGTGTCTACCGGGAGGGTGCCCGCCTGGAGGTGGCGCCGTGGCGCCGCGATCCGCGAGCCCCCCTCGCCGGCCACAAGAGCCTCAGCTATCACGAGCTGATGCTGGCGCGCCGCCAGGCGGAGCGGGCGGGGGCCATCGACGCGATCCTTCTCTCTCCCTCCGGTCACGTGCTCGAGGGAACGCGCTCGAACCTGTTCGCGGTGCGCAGAGGTGCGCTTCTCACGCCGCCCGCATCCGGTATCCTGCCCGGCGTGACCCGGCGCGTCGTTCTCGACCTCGCCGCCGGGGAGGGTCTCGCGATCGTGGAACGTCCGTTGTCATTGCGCCGGCTGGTCGCGTCGGACGAGGTGTTCGTCACCAGCTCGATGATGGAGATCGTTCCCGTGGCGAAGATCGGCCAACGCGAGATCGGCCGTCCGGGTCCGGTCACGCGGGCACTCTCGCGCGCCTACCGGCGGAGAGTGCGGGAAGAACTCGGTCAATGATCCTCTGCGGCGACGTCGGCGGAACCCACACGCGCCTGGCCCTGGCGGAGCGCGTCGGCGGCCGATTCCGCCTGCACGGCACGAAGGTCTTCCCCTCCGATCCCGCGGCGGGCCTGGCTCGCCTCGTGGAGCGCTATCTGGAGGGCTGGAGCGGGGCGGTGGAAGCCGCCGGATTCGGAATCCCCGGTCCGGTCACCGGACGCCGCGTCCGAACGACGAATCTCCCGTGGGTCGTCGACGCCGACGAGCTCCAGCGAAAGCTCGGGTGCCGCGTGGTGCTGGTCAACGACCTCGAGGCGGCGGCGCACGGCGTGCTCCTCGCCGCCCCCGAAGATCTGGCCACGCTCCAGGAGGGGGAGCCGGCGGAGGGAAACCGCGCGGTGATCGCGGCCGGCACGGGACTCGGCGAAGCGCTGATCCTGCGGCACGGCGGGCGGTGGTTCCCCTGCGCCTCGGAGGGTGGCCACACCGACTTCGGCCCTCGGGACGAGGAAGAGGTCGAGCTCTGGCGGTTTCTCAGGAAGCGCCACGGGCACGTTTCCTACGAGAGGATCGTTTCCGGGCCCGGGCTGGTCGACCTCTACGCGTTCGAAACCGAAAGGCGTTCGGTTTCCCCCATCCCCTTCCGGGAAGGCGAGGACCGCGCCGCCGCGATCAGCCGCGCCGGACTCAGCGGCGCCTGCCCCGCGGCGGTCGCGGCTCTGGACCGGTTCTGTTCCATCTACGGTGCGGAGGCGGGGAACCTCGCGCTGAAGGCGCTCGCGCGGGGTGGCGTCTACGTCGCCGGGGGCATCGCGCCGGCCATCCTCGAGCGGCTCCGCTCCGGCCCGTTCCTTCAGGCCTTCCGGGACAAGGGACGCTACCGGGAGTTGCTCGAGCGCGTGCCGGTCCGTGTGGTGCTGGACGGGACCCTGGCTCTCAAAGGGGCGGCCCGGGCCGTCGCCGAGGCGGACGGCGGCGCGCCGGCCTGAATTCCGGGAGACGCCCTCAGGCGCGCCGGCGCCGGTAGAGCCCGGTGTGGCCCAGGTAGCGCACCGGCAAATCGCCGATTCTCTCGAAGCCGTGGCGGTCGAGCAGATCCTCCTCGCAGCCGCGCAGGTGGAAGTGCAGGTGACACGCGATGCTCGGCTCGAAGCAGGCGACCCAGACGAGGAGCCCGCCCGGCCGGAGGGCGCGCGCGATCTCGTCCAGCATCCGCTCGGGGTCCGCGACGTGCTCGGCCACGTCGAGACAGCAGGCTGCGTCGACCGGCTCGGCCAACTCGAGGGCGCGCCGCGCGCTCGACACCTCGAAGCGGCCTCCGGCCGGGGCCGCGAGCCGGTGCGCTCTCCACAGAACGTAGTCGTGGAAAACAGGGTACTCGTGGTGCACGACGCGCCGAAAGCCGAGCGCCAGCGCTAGCAGGCTCGTGTGACCACCCCCGGCGCCGAAGTCGAGCAGGCTGCGAGCGCCGCGGCGCTGGAGTTCCCGCAGCAGCACGACGCGCCGCATCCAGCAGCGGCGTCGGCCTTCGACGTCGTGATCGAAAAGGAACACGCCGTGCCCCCAGGGGAGCACCTCGGCGCTCCGCTCGTAGAAGGCGTCCAGCTCCTCGCGGGTGGGGGCCTCGCCGGGCCAGAGGGCTGCGAGACGGCGGTACCGGTCGTTCGACATTCGGATCAGTCGCCGCACGGAGTACCGCCGCCCGGAGTACTCCCGATAGGCGAGGATCTCGTGGCAGACTTCCCAGGAAAGCGGCCGCGGTCGCCTCAGCCGCGAGCGCGGATCCCGCAGCAAGATCCGGACCGATCGCGCCCTCGGCACCAGCTCGGGTACGCAGATCAGCCGGAACCATTCGTCGAACGTCCGGCCCTCGTACTCGAGCGGGCTACCGCCGAGGACGCGTTCCTGCTCCGTCGTCGAATCGACCGGCATCGGGCCCTCTGCCGAGCGGAGAACCTCTCTTACGGCAGGGTCGAATCTAGGGGGGCGGTTCCCGTCCGGCAATCGCGCCCGGCGGGCCGGTCGGGCGGCCGGAGGCGCTCCGGCCGCCGCCCGGAACCTCAGGACCCGATGGAGTAGTTCGTGACGGTGAGATGGGGCGGATCACCGGCGTCGACCACCGTCCCCTCGATCCTCACCGCCTTCCCGTCGGTTCGCGACGTGAACAGCTCGTGGTCCTCGCCGACATCGAGAATGAAGACCCGGCCGTCGGCGGTCTGGACGGCCGCGGCGCAGTCGTCGGTCTTGTGGAACGTGCAGTGGCCGCAGCCCATCGTGCCTTCGATCGACAGGGCCTGCCCGACCTCGAGGGCCGGCGCCTCGGTCGCGGCCGCCGGGGCCGCGGACTCGGCGGGCTGCTCCATGGCGGCAGGCGCCTGCGCTTCCGGCTCCGACTTCTGCCCGCTGCAGGCCGCGGCAGCGACCACCAACAGGGCGCCGCACAGGGCGATGAGATGTCTCACGATCCTTCTCCTTTAGTAGGGGCGTCCTCGCGGGAAGCGCCCATGTCTGCCGTTCGGGCCTTCCCCTTCGCGGCGCCCATTGTATCGCGGCCTCCCGGGTCCGAGATAGTCCGGATTCTTTCGCCGCGCTCCGGCCGGGGACCGCCCGGCCGGACCGCCCTCCGCCGGGCGGGAAATTCCTGTTGCATTCTGCTGCCGACGGGGTACCTAGCCCGTTCGGAGGGGCTTTTCCCGGGAAGGTGGAGTCGGGCTCAAGCCGCCACCCGCGGGCGGCGCGAGATGCTTGCGCATCCACGCCATCCCCGCCGGAGGGAGGAGGGTTGATGCGTCATCGCATATTTGCCGGTACCGTCGCGCTGGCCCTGACCGTGGGTCCGGCGGCGTTCGCCACCGTGCCGCCGCCGTCCGGCTCCTTCGACACTCCCCTGACCGAGTTCTACCGTCTCGCGGGCGGGGAGGTCCACGTCGCGGTCTCGGGGGTCGGCACGCAGGAAGGGGATCACGTCTTCGAGATCAACGTGCCCGGCGAGCCGCTCGCCGCCTGGCTGTACTGGGCCGGGAGTACCCGGGAGACCGGGGCCGTCGATCCGGCGGTCACCCTTTCCGGGGGGGCGCTCGTGCAGCCGGAGGATCTGTACGGCTACGAGGTCGGCCGGCGCTACACCGTCTTCGCCGACGAGACGAACACCGCCGGTGAGGTCGTCATGAAGGCGGACGTGCCGGTGTATGCGTTCCAGCAGGGCGTGAACGTCTTCGTCATCAGCAACTTCAACGAACGCGATCCGACCACTCTGCTCCGCATCTACCGCCAGCAGTACGGTGTGGCGATGGTGGTCGCCTACCAGGTGCCCGCAGGAGTCGGGGACCGGGAGGTGATCGCGCTCGAGGGGGCGGACATCTCGAACTACGATCGCTACTACCGGATGCCCGGTTACCAGGACCAGACTCACAGCGAGGTGATCTGCTTCGACTTCCAGCCGCTCGCTTGCGATCAGGTCGGAATCCTCAGCATCGCCGCGGGCGGGGTCATGGAGGACGTCCACCCGGTGCCGGGCACGACCCGGATCGCCTACGGCTCGCCGGAGCAGACCTGGTTCACGACGACCTCCACGACCCCGCCGGCCTCGCTGCTGGGCACCACCCAGCTTCTCGAGGCGAACAAGTTCACGAACAGCCAGTTCGGCTTCCGGGGAATGCAGATCGGCATCTTTTCCGCCAATGTGCCGCTGACCCAGGGCAGCACCCACGCCTGCTTCCAGCACGAGATGCTGCCGAAGATGCGGACCAACGAGTTCGCCCAGAACTTCGTGACGTTCGCGGCCACGCTCGAGTACGACCGCGCGTGCGGCACCGGCACGCCGACCACGGGAACCTGCGAGCTCGCGATGGACATGTCGGTCGATCCGCTCGAGGTTCCGGCGCCGCCGGTCGTCGACTGCGACGGCCCGCTCCAGGAGGTCCGCGTCGAGTACACCGGCCAGGGTTGCATCGCCAGCGAGCACCAGCAGGCGTTCGATGCGAAGTGCAGCGGCAACGCACAGTTCCGGGAGCCGGTCACCGTCGAGCTCTACCAGAAGAACGGTGCCCTGATCGGCACCCGCTCGAACGTCATGCTGGGTGACCTCCTCACCTTCAACGCCGCCGAGGCCGGTCTCGACCGGCTGGGCAAGGTCGAGTGGCGGGTGATCGATCCGGATACCGGCGAGCTGCTGGAGACGGTCGAGGCGAAGACCGAGTGCGACGACGAGCTGGTCCTCGGCGACCAGTTCGGCAGCTTCCTGCTCGTCGGCTTCACCTCCATGTCCGGCACGACGTCGACGCTCGAGACGACGACCACGCTGACCTACACGGTGACGAACAACGGCACCGCCGATTCCGGCGAGGTGGTGGTGACCGACGACCTGTTCGGCGAGGTGGGACGCATCAGCAATCTCGCTCCCGGCGAGCAGGCGGTCCTCACCCACACGGCGACGACCTGGAAGACCCAGACCTACGACGCGGTGGCCGACGGCTCGGCGGACTGCCAGGCGACGGGGACCGTCACGCAGACCTTCCTGCCGCCGCCCGTCGTGCCGGACGAGGACGATGCGCTCGAGGGGCAGTTCTGCGAGGACGGGCTCGAGGACATCACCGTTGCCTACACCGGCGAGCCCTGCACCACGATGACACAGGACCAGAACGGCAAGGTGGTCTGCGAGGGTGACGCGCTGTTCACCGACGGCGTGCAGATCACGGTGCTCGACAAGAAGGGACGGGTGATCCTCGAGCAGCCCAACGTGATGATCGGGGACCAGGTCACGGTCCACTACTACGACGTGCCGCCGAAGCCCGAGAGCGCGAACAAGCCGGAGAAGCGCAAGCGCGAGAAGAAGCACAAGAAGCGCCTGCCCGGCGATCTCGTGTTCCGGGTGAGCATTGCGGCGACCGGAGAGGTGCTCGGCGAGGTGCGCATCCACACCTCCTGCTCCGAGCCGCTGTCGCCGGGCGACCGCTTCGGCCCGGTGGACGTCGTCAGCTTCACCTCCCACCGCTGACGATCGGGCGCGGGAGCCGGGATCACCCGGCTCCCGCACCCCCGGTCTTCAATAGGGACACGCAATCACGTCGCGCGGCAGGCAACGGCCGGCCCCCTCCGCGCGCGGTGTCTCATCCCCGGTGACTCCCAGCGACCCCTCCCGTTCGGCGTTGCGGGGAGCGACGAGGTAGTAGGTCGACCCGAGGGCGGGAGTGATCGAGGCGCTCCGCTGACCGCCCGTGCTGCACAGGACCGGCCGGTGGCTTTGGAAATCGCCAAGCCGGCCCTCATAGACGGCGAAGTCGTCGTCGGAGGCGACGCAGGAGGGTCCCCAGGTCAGTCTCAGCCGGCCGCCGGCGGCGCGCGAAACCTCCAGCAGCGCTCCCTGGACCGGGAATTGGGGGACACGGCCGCTCGCGACAGGGCTACCGCGGACGAACTCGCGCGCGAGCGTCCTCCCGAGATAGGTC
This sequence comes from Acidobacteriota bacterium, assembly GCA_003696075.1. NCBI lineage: Bacteria > Pseudomonadati > Acidobacteriota > Acidobacteriota bacterium. The sequence continues at coordinate 27,797 of RFHH01000164.1, read as the reverse complement.
ACCTCGAAGCGCCAGCGTCCCGCGGGCTCGTCGGTGCCGATATGCCAGAACCAGGTCCAGTGAGAGGACGCGAGGTGAGGGGCGGGGCTGCTGTGATCCCACTCGGCGAAGACGCTGCCGTCGGGACGGCGGATGGTGTAGTGGGAGACCTGCCCCGCGAGCTGATCCCGGTAGTAGGCGGTGAAGTAGATGGTCGCCGGGATGGGGAACGTCGCCCGGGCGTGGGGGTTCTCGACGCCCGGGCACGGCGGCTTTTCCGGCGCGGCATCACCAGTGGTGATCTTGTTGAGTGCCGAGTCGTCGTACGGGCGCTGGTCCTGCCAGCGCGATGGCGCGTTGTTGCAGGGACCTGAGTAAGGATCGACGACCTTCCCGGTCGAATCGTGGACCTCGAAGTGGAGGTGAGGACCGCTGGAGTTGCCCGAACTGCCGATGACCCCCAGATACTCCCCCTCCGCGACCGTACCCCCGACCTGCTTTGGCGTGAGAGACCCCTTCTTCAGGTGTCCGTACCAGCTCTCGCTGCCGTCCGCATGGCGGAGCACGATCGCGTTCCAGGTGCCGCCTCCCTGGCAGTTGTGGTCCTCGTGGCCGTCCTCGCGGACGACGATCTGGCCGTCCGCCGCTGCAACCACGAGCACATGCTCGTGCTCCATCTTGTACCAGCCGTGCGGAGACGGAAAGTAATCGGTCCCGCGGTGGTTGTAGCCGCCCGCGGTGTCGTAGGTCCTGTCTCCGCATTCGTAGTCCAACAGGGCATCGGGGAAAGACGGATCGTGGTCCACGAACCCCGAAACGCCGTGGTAGCCGGGGTCGGAGAGTCCGCGGGCGAGCGCCAGCGGCCAGGAGAAGAGGACCGGTTGGCCGGCCGACGCCGCCTCGAGGCGTCCCTCGGCGCGCAGGCGCGCGACGTTTCTCCGGACCCGTTCCTCGAACCGCGTCCTCTCCGCCGGGTCGAGCGGTTCGAGCGGAGCGGCCGGCCCGTCGCTGCCCCCGCTGTGGCCGTCCGGCGGGCGCCCGCAGAGAAGGCGGAACGAAGACGGGCCGGCGGCCGCGGGGAGGGCGGCCGCCGGCCCCAAGAGGACCGCCGCGGCGAACAGCAGTCCGGAACCGGAACGGACCGTCACCGGGATCCTACCGCTCCGGGTGCGGCGGCTTCCGCATCGCGCGCAGCTTCTCCTGCTGCTCGGGCGTCAGGAGATTCTTGATCCTGATGGCCAGCGACAGATGCGCCTTTTTCACCTCGGACTCGAGCTGCATCGCCCGGCCCGCCGTCTCGAGCGCTGCGGCTTCGTCGACCGTCGGGGAATCGAGGATCCCCCGGAGCTGCTCGCTGAGCCGCTGGAGTTCGGTCTGATAGTCGAGCACCTGGGAGTGGGTCTCGTTGATCATCTTCTTGATCGCCTCGAGCTGCTCGTCGGTCAGGCCGAGCGCGATCTGGTTCTGGAGCACCATCTCGGGAGGGAACAGGAACCGCTCGATTCCGGGACCGTGCGGTCCCATCATCCCGTGCGGGCCGCCGTGCGGTCCGGGGCCTCCCGGGAAGGCGAACACCGGCGCGGACAGCGCCAGCGCGGCGGTGAGGACGAGGAGCGTTCGCTTCATCGTACGTGCCTCCTTTCCTTGGGGAAGGGTGGGCCGGAGCCCGGTCATGCGTCGCCGTCCGACGCCGACGGCTCCGGTGCGGTTTGCTCGAACGTCAGCGTGCTCAGGTTCAGGTCGGGAACCCCGGGGAGAGATGCAAGATTCCCGAGGTTCCAGATCTCGTCGGTGGGCGCCTCCCACTCGGACAGCCGGCGGGCCCGCTGCACGACTTCTTCCTCGATGGGCGGCCGCGTGCCGGTCACGAGGATCGCCAAGCCCGCGGCGGCGGCTGCCAGGGCTCCGAGGGCCGCGGCGACCCTCCACGTCTTCCGACCCGCCGCCGCCCTTCGCGCCTCGCCCCACACGCGGGAGAAGGGGGGGGCCTGCGCCCGGACGGCCGCGCGCTCGGCGGCGAAGTAGCGTTCCAGCTCACGCTCGAGATCCCGTCCGCTCATCGTGCCACCTCGCAGGGAATCAGGTCGGCGAGGCGAGCCTTGGCCCGCGCGTAGTGCACGCGTGCCGCGCCGGGGGAGATGCCCAGCACCTGCGCCGCGTCGTCCAGGGTGAGCCCCTGGTAGAAGACCAGATGCAGGATGGCGCGCTGCCGGTCGGAAAGCCGGTCGAGACCGCGCCGGATCGCATCGGAGCGCTCGCGGGCGAGGGCGTGCTCTTCCGGGTCGCCGCGGCCCGGGGCCTCCGCGGCCACCGGCCGCAGGCGGGCCGCCTCGCGGCCCCGCCGCCTGAGGAGGTCCAGCGCCGTGTGGCGGATCACCGCGAACAGCCACGTCTTCAGGCTGGACCGGCCGTGGAAGCGCGCGCGGCCTTCGATGATCTTGAGGTATGCCATCTGCAGCGCCTCCTCGGCGAGGTCGGGATCCCCGCCGCAAACGCTCAGGGCCCAGCCGAAGCTGTCGGGGTGGAGTTCCTCCAACCTCTCGGCCAGCGCGTCAGAGTGCATCGGTGTCCACCCGTCCAGCTCCGTTCGCTTGGTCGCCATGGGCACGATTCCGTGTGACACCCGGAGCGCTTGCCGCCCGCCGGGACCGCGTTCTAGCCTGACCCCGCGGGCCCCGGGCGGGGCGGGCGGCGGCGACGGGAGGCGGGTCCCGGCCGGCATCCGCGGGACGAGGGCCGCGAAGGGGCGATCGAGGCATGGCTGAACCCGGCGACCGGCGGACCTCGGCGGTCCTCCTCGGGATCTTCGCGTTGATCGGCATCCTCGTGACCATCGACCTGCTGACGGAGTATGTGGGGGTGGTCACGAAGTGGCACGTCCTCATGGAGGCGGTCCTGATGGTTTCGGCCGCCTTCGGCTTCGGGCTGATCTGGCGGCGACTCGACGATGCCCGGGAGGCCGCCCGGCTGCTGGAGCGGGATCTCGACGCAGCGCGGGAAGAGGCCAGGAGGTGGCGCGAGGAGAGCCGGGAGATTCTCCGCGGGCTCGGCGAGGCGATCGAGCGGCAGTTCCGGCGCTGGAAGCTCACGCCCGCCGAGATGGAGATCGGGCTGCTCCTTCTCAAGGGGTTGAGTCACAAGGAGATCGCGGCCCTGCGCGACACGAGCGAGCGGACCGTGCGCCAGCAAGCCCGCTCCCTCTATCTCAAGGCGGGGCTCAGCGGGCGGTCCGAGCTGTCGGCCTTCTTCCTCGAGGACCTCCTTCCGGTCCGCACCGAAGGAGCGGGGGCGCCGGGCGGTGACCGGTCGCCCGCGCCCACCGGCACGGGCGCCGCGGAGCGCAGGGAGGGGAAGCGAAGGGGATGAGGCATCCCTCCCGAACAGACGGACCCGCCCCCGGGGGGCGGGTCATTCGTTCCGGGAGGGTTGCAGAGGAGGGGAAAGGAACGACGGCGGGTGCGGCGCCCGTCGGCGACCGGAGCTGCGATCCGTCGGAGCGGCCGGAGGCTTCTCCTCCGTCCCGCTTCCCCCCGGGCGAGCCAGCCGCGAGCCAGGGCAGTGGCACGTTGGGGAGCGCAGCATGCCGGTACTGGCTGAGTCGAGGGCGAAACCCGACGGGCCCACACCCGCCTGACTCAAGGGTCCGGTACCACGCGCAGTGTGCGGCGGCACCGCGCGCCGATCCATCCGGCAAACGTTCGACTCGGCGAACCACCCGCGTTTCAACGTGTTGGACGAGGGGGTGCCGGGCTCGGACGAGCCCTCTCCGCCTGACGTTCGATCCCTTCCGTGGGCGTCCGGCCTTCCTGCCGCCTTCGCGGGCGGTTCCCGGCGGGCGCGTCCCGAGGCGAGGCCGACGGCGCGCGGGCCGGTGGGACCGCTTGGGGGCAACCCGGAGTGTCCTCGAGGCGGGCGGCGCCCCTGCCACCCCCGGTCGATGCGGTCCGCCGGATCGACGGCCGATGGGCCCGGCCCCTGAAGGCGGCTTCCGCGGCCGCCCCTCCTCGAGCAGCGGCCTCCCAGTCCGTTCCCGCGTGATCCGGCGGCGCCCGCGGGTGCCGCCGGCCACGGTGTCGCCGAAGAAGTGTCGGAAGCGGCGGGGCCATCCGCTGTGGTCGCTGAACCACCCGCCTCATCATCGGGTGCGCGTGCCCGCCGATGGCGCAGCCGGGTTGCGCACGCGGCCGGGGGGAGTCCCCGGCATGGCGCCTCCGCTGCCGACTCGCTGTACGATCGGCCCGCCGGCACGCGGGAGAGGCGGCGAGACGCCGGCCGGAATCGTCGAGATGGCCGGGACGCGGAAAGGCGCCATCGGCGGCCCGCCACCAAGCTGGAGCGGGGCCGAGGGGCCGTGTCGGCGGTGGGGCCCGCCTCCCCGCCCGTCGTTCGCCGGCGTCGGGCGAGCCGTGGCCACGTCGATCGCCGCGCTCGCCGCGTCGCTCCCGGGACTTTCGGACGCGCCGCCCATGCGAACGGACGCGTCGCACGGACTCCGGGCGGTGCGCGCCGACGCGCGCGATCTGGCCTCGATGCTGATTCACCCCGGCCGCGCGCGGCGGCGGCGCTGGCTGTGGATCGCCGCCGGCACCGGCGCGCTGTACCTCGCCCGTGACGGGATCCGGTCTTTCGCGCGCGATCACGCGAGCCCGGGACTCACGCGCTTTCTGACTGACGTGAGGACGCTGGGAAAAGGTGCGGTCGCCCCGCTCGGCGCCGCTGCCGCCTGGGCCGCGTCGCTCGCAACCCATGAGGACCGCGAACGGGAAACGGCAACGCTTCTGCTGGAGTCGGCGGCGCTCTCACAGATGCTGGCCGGTGCCGGCCAACTCGTCCTCGCAACGGAGAGGCCCGAGAGGGGGGAGGCGATCCGCTTCCTGCGCGCCGGTGGCCACGGGGTCTCCGGAGACGCCGCGCTCGCGGCTTCGCTCGTGTGGCCGCTCCGGTGCCAATACCTGCTGCCCCGCGCCGGTGAAGGCCGCGCCCATCGCGCCATTCGCCGCGGCACGCTCGGCCTGCTCTACGCCGGGGCAGCGCTCACGGCCTACCAGCGAATCGATCAGGACAAACATTGGGCGCCCGATGCCTTCCTCGGGATGATGGCCGGCCTCGGCGCGGGCCGGGCGCTGTGCGAGGCGCACGCCCGGCGGAAGGTCAGCCACTTCACGCCGCGGCCGCCGCCGGCCCGGCTCCGGTGGCGGTGGGAGCCGCTTCCCGGGGGAATCGCTCTGCGAATCGACTTCGGCGCCGGGGCGGCCTACGGGCAGGTGCCGATGGCCTGGGGCAGGCAGGCGTTCGCGGCGGGTGGGCGTTCGGTGTCGTCGCTCCGGCGCCCGTAGGAACCCTCATTGCCACCGGACTGGGCCACGACGAGGTAGAACCGCTGTCCCATCGAGGGCGTGATCGTGGCCGAGGTCTGGCCTCCCGTCGTGCACTGCACGGGGGCGGCGCTGTCTGGAAGGCCGAGTTCCCCCTCGTAGACGCCGTAGTCGGAACCGGCGCCGCAGGCGGGCGACCAGTCGAGCTGGAGGTCCCCACCGCTCCGGGCGACCGTGAGCGGGGCGCCTCCGGAGACACCCCGCGCGCCGGGTATCCGGCCGGCGCCGCCACCCCCACCTCCCGGCGCGATCCCGGAGGCGTAGACGTCGATGGAGTCCCCCCCGCCGCCCGCCTCGTTCCGGTTGTCGGTGAAGATGGCGATCAAGTCGTTCATCACGATGTCGAGTCCGGAGTAGTCGCCGAACTCGAAGCCGTCCGCGATGTTGGGGGAGGTCGCCCCCGTGACGCGCCGGGGGGCGGACCATGTCCGAGCCCCGTCCGTGGAGTAGCTGTAGAAGACATCGGAGCTGGTCCGGTCCCCGATCCGGGTGTCGTTGTAGATCACGTGCACGGTGCCGTCGGGACCCACCGCGAGGAATGGCTGCCACCGGTCGACCGTGAGCACGTCGGCCGTCTCGTGAGGGATCGACTCGTGCCAGGTGGCGCCACCGTCCCGCGAGTACGCGACGTGGATCTGCGAGTGGTTGTCGGCAGGAACGCCGGAGGGCGGCGCCGTGGTGTCCGGCCAGGCGATGTAGACCGAGTCGGTGTAGGGTCCGCTCGAGGTATCGGCATCCATCGCCAGGTAGACGGCGACCTCGCGGCTCTCCTGCGACGGTAGCGGGTAGGAGAACGAGGCATTGGTGTCGGCGACGACCGATACCGGTCCGAAAGTCGCCCCGCCGTCGTGCGACACGCGGAGGCGGATCGTCCGGCTGTTGAAGGCGGGCCAGGCGTAGTAGATCGTTCCCCCGCGGTCGGTGGCGATGTCCCCTGCGATGCCCCGGTCGGCCGACGCGTTCGAAAAGGACAGCGTGGACCAGGTGTTCCCGAAATCGGTCGATCGGGCGAACTGCATCACGTTTCCCTCGTGATACATGAGGTAGATGCTGTCCTTGTAGGGCGACGCTGCCGACCGGTCGACGTGGAGGTATTCCCGGTCGGCGTTGTTGCTGATCTCCCGGCGCGGGTTCCCCGGCGTCACGTTCTCGAGGCCGTTCCAGGTGAGTCCGCCGTCGTCCGAGCGGTAGAACCACAAGCGGCAGAAAAAGAAGCAGCCGCCGAGCGTAGCGGTGTAGGCGTACCGCCCGTCCGAAGACCACTCGACGGTGGGGTCACAGCAGGTTCCGCCTTGCGGCAGCTCCACCTGTGTCCAGCTCGCCCCCCCGTCCGTCGAGTAGTGCATGCGTTGCCCACCGTTCGGCCCGTTGGTCCCGGCCACGAGTCGGTTGGTGTCGGCGGGATCCACGGCGATCGCCGACTCCGCTGCTCCCTCCGGGGAGGTCACCCGGACGTCGCCCGAGACGAAGTCGTTCCCGGATCCCGTGGGCCCGGCGGCCGCGGGCTTTTCGAGAACCACGTAGTAACGGCCGCCTTTCCGGTGGGCTTCGGTGTAGAGCCGGCCGTCGACGAGGTAGCCGCCGAACCTGAGGCGGAAGGCGTTGAACGCGCTCAGCGGGTAGCGCGCCGCCGGATCGCCCCTTAGGGATGGAAGCGCACGGCGCAATCCCACCCGGAAGAAGGCGGGGATGGGCGAGCGCAGCTCCGCCTCGTTCGGGGGAAGGAGCGCGAGGTCGGCTCGCGTCAGGTCGTAGTTGCGGTCGTCCCAGGGGCCGATCCGCACGAGGGCGGCGTAGTCCACCAGTTCGTCCGCCCCGCGGCGAACGTCGATGGCGACGGTCCGCGCTTCGTCCACATAGGTCTGCGCCGACACCGCGGCCGACCCCAGGCCGAAAAGCCCGGCCGCCAAGGGCCACAGCTTTTTCATCGAGAGTCTCCCGCCGACTCCACCCGGTTCCCCGCCCCTGGATAACCCGCCGTTCCAACCCTGTCAACCCGCGCCCGGACGCAACGATCCGCCCTGTTGCGGGCGGTTACTCGAAAGCCTATCCTGTCGAACGTTCGTTCGAGTCTTCGCCGCGTCCGCCCCGCGGTGGGGCCGGTGGGAGCCTGCGCCATGCGGTTGCCGATCGAGCGCTACCACCGCCCGGAGAGTCTCGCCGAGGCCTGCAGACTCGCGCGCGAACTCGGCGACCGGGCGCGTGTTCTGGCGGGGGGCACGGAACTTCTCGTCCGGCGCAAGCCCGGCGAGCCGGTGCCGAGCGATGTCATCTCCCTCGCGCGTCTCGACGAGCTGCGCGGAATCCGCGTCGAGAGCGGGACGCTCGTCATCGGCGCGCTGACGACGATCCGGGACGTGGCGCGCTCACCTCTGGTCCGCGAACAGTTCCCGGTGCTCGCCGAAGCCGCCGCGCTTCTCGGCAGCGAGCAGATCCGGAGCCGGGCGACGATCGGCGGCAACTTCTGCGGCGCGGTCCCGTGTGCCGACACGCCGCCGCCCTGCCTGGTGGGCGAGGCCTCGGTGCGGATCGCCGGGCCGGAGGGCTCGCGGGAGATCCCCGCCGAGGATCTGTTCACCGGGCCGCGGCAGACCGCTCTCCGGCAAGGCGAGATCCTCGCCGAGATCCGGATACCGCCCCAGCCGGCGGGCGCGGGGGCGTCCTTCCAGCGGTTCGGTCTCCGGCGAGGCTCGGCGGTCGCCGTGGCGTCGGTGGCCGTCCGCCTGGTGATCTCCTCGGGAACGATCGCGGGCGCGCGCATCGCCCTCGGTGCGGTCGCCCCGACGCCGCTGCTCGCCCGCGCCGCCGCGCGCGAACTCGAGGGAGGGCGGCCCGGCCCGGAGATCTTCGCCAAGGCGGCGCGGGCCGCCGCGGAGGAGGCGCGGCCGATCTGCGACGTGCGCGGCTCGGCGGAATTCCGGCGGCGGCTGGTGGAGGTGCTCACCCGGAGGGCGCTGGAGGAGGCGTCGGCTCGGGCGGTGGAGGCGGGACGATGAGCGTTCGTCCGACGGACGGGGGCCAGGCGACCGGGCGGGTGATGGTCTCGCTGACGGTCAACGGACAGCCGCACACGCTCGCGGTGAAGCCCAACACCACGCTCCAGCAGCTCCTGAGGGAGGAGCTGGGTCTCACCGGGACGAAGGACGGGTGCGGCATGGGCGACTGCGGGGCGTGCACCGTCCTGATGAACGGCGATCCGGTCGCCTCCTGCCTGGTCCTCGCCGCCGATGCCGAGGGATCGGAGGTCGTGACGATCGAGGGCCTGTCGCGGGGCGGCGATCTCCACCCGTTGCAGAAGGCATTCGTCAAGCACGGTGCGCTTCAGTGCGGTTTCTGCACGCCGGGGATGATCATGGCCGCGAAGGCCTTGATCGACCGGAATCCCGACCCGAGCGAGGAGGAGATCCGGGAGGCGCTCGCGGGCAACCTGTGCCGGTGCGGCACGTACGAGCGCATCATCCGGGCCGTTCGGGACTGGCGCTCGTTCGCGAAGGAACCGCTCGACACCGCGCCCCTCGACGATCGGGAACGCGACCAGGAGCGCGATCTGGAGGTGGTCAGCCGGGGCGTGCCGCGCTACGACGCGCCGGACAAGGTCACCGGGCGGGCGAAGTACACGGCGGATCTCCGGCTGCCCGGGATGCTCTACGGGAAGATCCTGGGCAGCCCCATCCCGCACGGATTGATCAAGCGTATCGACACGAGCCGGGCGCGGGAGCTCCCCGGCGTGGTCGACGTGATCACCGGCGCGGACGTCCCCGACGTGACCTACGGCGTGAGCCCGGCGAGGTACGACGAGCACGTTCTGGCCAAGGACCGTGTCCGTTACGTCGGCGACGAGGTCGCCGCCGTGGCGGCCGTCGACGAGGAGACGGCCGAGAGGGCCCTCGAGCTGATCGAGGTGGAGTACGAGGAGCTCCCGGCGGTGTTCGACGCCGAGAAGGCGATGGAGCCCGACGCCCCGCTGATCCACCCGGAGAACCCCCGGTTCGCGCGGAACATCAACACGCGGGTGGAGTGGCACTTCGGCGACGTGGAGCGCGGCTTCGCCGAGGCCGACCACATCCGGGAGGAGAGGTTCGTCGGGAACCGCACCTACCAGGCGCCGATCGAGCCGCACGCGGCGCTCGCCCGCTGGGAACACCACGGCTCCAAGCTGACGCTCTGGTCGGCGACGCAGGTGCCGCACTACGTGCAGCACATGCTCTCCCGCGTTCTCGGGGTGCCGAAAGGCGACATCCGGGTGATCAAGCCGGCGGTGGGCGGCGGCTTCGGAGGGAAGGCGGAGACGACACCGCTCGACTTCTGCGCCGCGATTCTGGCGAAGAGAACCGGCCGGCCCGTGATGATGAAGTACTCGCGGAGGGAGATGTTCCTCCACTTCCGCGGGCGCCACAAGCAGATCGTCGATCTCAAGGTCGGCGTCAAGAAGGACGGCACGATCACCGCCGTCCAGTCGCGGACCATCCTCGACGGAGGGGCCTACACGTCGTTCGGGGTGATCACCGCCTACTACGCCGGCTCGATGCTGCCGACGCTGTACAAGATCCCGAATTTCAAGTACGACGGGTTCCGCGTCTACACGAACTTGCCCGCGAGTGGGGCCATGCGCGGGCACGGCGTTCCGCAGCCGAGGTTCGCGTTCGAGTGCCTCCTCGACATGATCGCGGAGGATCTCGGGCTCGATCCCTTCGAGATCCGGCTGCGCAACGCGATGGAGCCGAACACGCGCACCTGCAACGCGCTCGATATCTCCTCCTGCGAGTTCAAGGCGACCCTCGAACGGGCGAGGGAGGCGAGCGGCTGGCGGGAGAAGAAGGGCAAGCTGCCGCGCGGAAAGGGAATCGGCGTCGGCTGCGGCGGTTTCGTCTCCGGTGCCGGGTATCCGATCTACCGCTCCGATTTCCCCCACTCGAACGCGATGATTCGCGTCCACGAGGACGGCACGGGGGTCTCGCTTCACATCGCGGCCGCCGAGATCGGCCAGGGTTGCGACACCATCCTGACGCAGATCGCCGCCGAGGAGCTCGGGATCCCGTACGACCGGGTATGGCTGGTGGACTGCGATTCGGTCCTGAGCCCCACGGATCTCGGCTCGTACTCGAGCCGCGTCACGCTGATGGGTGGCAATGCCGTCCGCATGGCGGCAGCCGAGGTCCGCCGGAAGCTGCTGCAGGTGGCCGGCCGGAAGCTTGGCTGCGACCCCGGGGCGCTGGTGGCGAGAAACGGGCGGATCTTCGTCGCGGAGCACCCCGACGTCGGCATGGAATGGGCCGAGGCGGCCCGGATCGCCTTCTCCCAGAGCGGACCGGTGGTGGGCACCGGCTACTACCAACCGCCGAAGAACCTCGGCGGGGATTTCAAGGGCGGGACCGTCGGCACCTCGCCGGCCTACAGTTTCTCCACCGCGGTGGCGGAAGTGACGGTCGACCTCGAGACGGGTTACGTCCAGGTGGACCGTTTCACCGACTTCAGCGACGCCGGTACCGTGATCAACCCGGTCACGTTCCACGGCCAGGTCGAGGGCGGCATCGTCATGGGCCTCGGAGAGACCCTTCTCGAGGACACGCTGGCCGACGAGCGGGGCGAGCTGATCAATCCCACCCTTCACGATTATCTGGTCCCGACGATCTGCGAGACCCCGAAGATCATGACGAAGGCGGTGGAGAGCTACGAGCCGCGCGGGCCCTTCGGCGCCAAGGAGATCGGGGAGGGATGCCTGCTACCCGTGATCCCCGCGATCGCCAACGCCATCTACGACGCGACCGGTGTGAGGGTGACGTCGCTGCCGATCACGCCGGAGAAGATCCTGCGCGGGCTGGCCGAGCTGGAGAAGAAGAAGCGATGACGGCCGGGGGGGCGGCATGAGCCAGGATGCGGGCCCGACGCCACAGGGCGAGGCGGAGCCGTCGCGGACGGAGCAGAAGCTCGACCGCCTCCTCGCCGCCGCGGCCGAGCTGATGGCGCGGCAGGGCTTCAGCCAGACGACGATCCGCGACGTGGCGCGGGCCACCGGCTACAGCCTGGCCGGCATGTACTACTACTTCAAGAGCAAAGAGGATCTGCTGTTCCAGATCCAGTTGAGGACGTTCACCTCGCTCCTGGAGCAGCAGCAGGAGGCACTCGCCCGCGGCGGAACAGCGGAGGAACGGCTCCGCCGGTTCGTCAGGGGCCATCTCGGCTTCTTCGTCGAGCATTTCAACGAACTGAAGGTCTGCACCTTCGAGCTCGAGTCGCTGAGCGAGGAGGCGTACCGCGAGATCGAGGCGGTTCGGCGCCGGTACTACCGCCTGGCGGCCGGCGTGATCGCGGAGCTGATGGGGCGTGACGGCGGGAACCCGGAAACGGACCGGGCCGTCCGGCACGCCACGCTGTTCGTCTTCGGCAGCCTGAACTGGATTTTCATGTGGTTCGACCCCGAACGGGACGGCCCGGTCGACGCTCTTGCCGACGAGGTCGTCGATCTCGTGCTCCACGGCGTGCGCGCGGTGGCGCGGGGGAGGAGCTGACGGTGCGAACCCGCACGGGCGGCGATCTCCTCGTCCTTGCGGCGATCACCGCCGCCGGCCACTCGGCACGCATGGGCGTCCCGAAGCCGCTGGTCGCCTGGAACGGCGGAACTTTCCTCGGGACCATCCTGCACACGCTCCGCGCGGCGGGGATCCTCCGCCCGGCGGTCGTGGTCGCTCCTGGCGCCGAGGCCGTGCGCATCGAAGCTCTCCGCGCCGGCGGGTTCCCCCTCGTCAACCCTCACGCGGACCGGGGCCGCTTCACTTCCGTGCGGCTCGCGGCTCGGTGGGCGCTGACCCGGGCCGGCCACGCTACCCGTCCGCTCGCGCTGGTGCTCTGGCCGGTGGACTGCCCGGCGGTGGCGACGGAGACGGTCGCCGCCCTCGCCGGTGCGGCGCGGCGGCGGCCCGGTGCCGACGTGGTGCCGGTCTACCGCGGGCGCGGCGGGCACCCGGTCGTCCTGGGCCGCCCGACGCTCGAGAGGCTCGCGTCGGCCCCCGACCGGGGACACCTGCGCGAGCTGATGCGGTCGGGGGGCCGAACACCGGTGCGGCTCGAGGTCCTCGATCGGGCCGTCCTGGACAACCTCAACCGTCCCGGGGATGTCCGCCGGGCACTGGAGGGCCGGGAGGTGGCGGATGCGCGGGCGAGTTGATCCGCACGATCCGCTCCGCCGGATCTCCGACGGTCGCGAGCAGGTCGAACTGGACGCCTACCGCGAGTTCGTGCGCCTCGCCGACGCCGGCCGCCCGGTCGCTCTCGTCACGGTGGTCGACGCGGAAGGTTCGGCGCCGCGAGGCATGGGCGGCGCCATGGCCGTCCGGGCCGACGGCAGCATCGTTGGCACCGTGGGCGGGGGGAGCCTGGAGCTGCTCGTCATCGAACAGGCCCTCGAGGCGCTGCGGGACGGAAGGGCCCGGCTCCTCCACTACGATTTCTCCGGCGGCCCGGAACAGAACCTCGACAAGGCCTGCACCGGGAAGACCGACTTCTTCATCCAGCCGGCGCTCCCGCGCCCGAAGCTGTTCATCTTCGGCGCCGGTCACATCGGCCGCGCGCTGGCCCCCATCGCCGCGGGTGCGGGCTTCCGCGTGACGGTGGTCGATCCGCGGCCCGGCTTCGCGGTGCGGGACCGGTTTCCCGCGGAGGTGGAGCTGCGGGAGGGGCCGTTCCAGGAAGTGATCGCGGAACTGCCCTTCGACGAGCGGACCTACGCGGTCATCGTCACACACGGGCACACCGAGGACGAGGCGGTCCTGCGCGCCTGCTTGCCGCGACCCTGGGCCTACCTGGGCATGATCGGGAGCCGGGCCAAGGTCGCGCGGCTCTTCCGGGCGGTCGCGACGAGCGAGGAGGCCCGGCGCCGCCTGGCTCGCGTCCACGCGCCGATCGGGCTCGATCTCGGCGGGCGAACGCCCGGGGAGATCGCCCTGGCGATCGCGGCGGAGATCCAGGCGGTTCGCTACGGGCGGCGGAAAATCGAAAAGATGAGCGAGCAGTTCCGACCCGCGGCGCTGCGCCCCGCGGAGGCGGAACGGGGCACGTGATCGAGGAGGAGGGTGAAAGTGGCCGCATTCGACAATGTCTACATCCCCTACGGCGGCTACTGGTCGACGCCGTTCTGCAAATGGCAGGGCAGCTTCGCCACGCTGCCGCCGATTCCGTTCGCCGCGGAGATGACCCGCAGGGCGCTCGAGGAGCGAGAGATCGACCGCAAGCGGATCGACGGCCTCTGTCTGGGGCTGACGATCCCGTCGCACCATTCGTTCTACGGCGCACCGTGGCTCGCCGGCCTGGCCGGTCTCGAGACGCTCACCGGACCGACGATCAACCAGGCCTGCGCGACGTCCGCCCGTTGCGTCGCCCTGGGCGCCCAGGAGGTCGCTACCGGCCAGTCGAAGGTTTTTCTCGCGGTGGCCGCCGACCGCACGAGCAACGGCCCGCACGTCTACTACCCGAACCCCGCCGGTCCGGGCGGAACGGGTGAGCACGAGGACTGGGTCCTGGACAGCTTCGGTCACGACCCCTTCGCCAAGAACTCGATGATCCAGACCGCGGAGAACGTGGCGAAGGAGGCCGGCATCAGCCGCGAGGAACAGGAGGAGCTCACGCTGCTGCGCCACCGGCAATATCAGCGGGCGCTCGCCGACGGCGCCGCTTTCCAGCGCCGGTACATGCTCCTTCCCGTCGAGGTCAGGGATCCCCGCGGGCGGAAGGTCGTGGCGACCGTGGAGGGAGACGAAGGGGTCTATCCCACCACGCGAGAAGGGCTCCAGAAACTGAAGCCGGTTCTTCCCGGAGGAACGGTCACCTTCGGCACCCAGACCTACCCCGCCGACGGCAACGCCGGGATGCTGATTTGCGGCAAGGAGGCTGCCAAGGAGCTGAGCCGCGATCCCGCCATCGAGATCCGCGTGCTCGCGTTCGCGCAGGCCCGCGTCGGCAAGGGGCTGATGCCGATGGCCAACGTTCCCGCCTCGCGGAAGGCCCTCGAGGCGGCGGGCATCGACGTCGCGGACCTCACCGCCGTGACGACCCACGTGCCGTTCGCCGTCAACGACGTCTACCTGGCGCGCGAGCTGGGGATCGACCCGGAGAAGATGAACCGCTACGGATGTTCGCTCATCTGGGGCCACCCCCAGGGCCCGACGGGTCTGCGCGCCCTGATGGAGCTGATCGAGGACCTCGCGGGCGCGGGCGGGGGTTACGGCCTGTTCACGGGGTGCGCCGCGGGCGACAGCGCGGCGGCGCTGGTGATCCGAGTGACCGTGCACTGAGAAATCGGAGGAGGGCGACCGATGGAGTACTTTGCTTCGAAGCCGGCGGAAGAGTTCGACTTCAAGGATATCCTCTACGAAAAGCGGGACATGGTGGCGAGGATCACCATCAACCGGCCGCACGCGTACAACGCCTACACGACGAACACCCTTCGCGAGCTGACGGCCGCCTTCACCGACGCCTCGCACGACGACAAGGTCGGGGTGATCGTGTTCACCGGAGCGGGAGACAAGGCCTTCTGCACCGGAGGCGACGTCAAGGAGTACGCCGCCGTCTACACGCAGCGCCCGCGGGATTACTGGAAGTACATGAGCCTGTTCAGCCGCTACATCGAGAGCATCGTGAAAAGCGGCAAGGTGACGATCGCCCGGCTGAACGGCATGGCGGTGGGCGGCGGCAACGAGTCCCAGCTCGCTTGCGACCTGGCGGTGATGGCCGACGACACCTACATCGCCCAGGTGGGGACGAGCGTGGGTAGTGTCGCCTGTGGCGGCGCGACGCAATGGCTGTCGATCCATGTCGGCGACCGGCGGGCGCGCGAGATGCTGTTCCTGAACCCGCGGATTCCGGCCAAGCAAGCCCTCGAGTGGGGTCTGGTCAACCGGGTGGTCCCGCGGGAGAAGCTGGACGAAGCGGTCGACGAGATCGTCGAGAAGTGCCTGGACAAATTCCCCGAGTGCACGCGCTACACGAAGGCCCAGATCAACTTCTGGAAGGAGATGGCCTGGCACCAGACGATCGCTCACGCCCAGGACTGGCTCAGCCTCCACTTCGCGTGCCTCGAGCCGTACGAAGGCATGCGCGCATTCGTGGAGAAGCGGCGCGCGGACTACCGGGGGGTGCGCCGGCGTGCGGCCGAGGGGGGGAGCAGCGAGTTCTTGTGGGGTCCGTACCGGCACGAGTGCGGAAAGTGCGGCGCGAAGGGGATCCCCGCGGAGTTCCGCTACTGCGGCCAGTGCGGGGCCGAGCTGTCGCGGGAGTGACCGGCGGAGGCCGGCATGGATCTCGGACTCGAAGGAAAGGCGGCGCTCGTCACGGGAGGCGCGGGCGGGATCGGCCGGGCGATCGTGCGAGCTCTCCTCGACGAGGGGTGCCGCGTCGCCGTTCTCGACGCCGAGGGACGCGCGGCCGCCGCCTGCCGCGAACTCGATCCCGGCGGGGAGGCCACCGTCGCGCTCGACGCGGACGTGACGGACTTCCAGGGCGCCGAGCGCGCGGTCGGCGAGGCGAAGCGCGCCTTCGGGCGCCTCGACATCCTCGTGTGCTGCGCCGGCATCACGCGCGACCATGTCTCGTGGAAAATGCCGGAGGAAAGCTGGGACGCCGTGCTCGCCGTGAACCTCAAAGGAGTGTTCAACTACAACCGGGCGGCGGGACGGCTCTTCAAGGAGCAAGGGAGCGGCCGGATCGTCAACATCTCTTCGATCAACGGCCTTCGCGGCAAGTTCGGCCAGGCGAACTACTCGGCGTCCAAGGCGGGCGTGGTGGGTCTCACCCGGACGATGGCGCGCGAGCTGGGCCGTTACGGTGTGACGGTGAACGCCGTCGCGCCGGGAATGATCGAGACGGCGATGGCCCGCAGCGTGCCTCCGGAGTTCCTCGAGGAGGCGCGCCGGGAGGCGGCGCTCGGGCGTCTGGGGGCGCCGGAGGACGTCGCCTGGGCGGTGGTTTTCCTCTGCTCGGACCGTGCCCGGCACATCACCGGCGACGTGCTGAAAGTGGACGGGGGACAGATCACCTGACCGGCGGCCGCCGGCGGGTAGCCCGGAGGGGACGATGGAGACGCGGCAGGAAGTTCGGCTGACGGTCGACGAGGGTATCGCAAGGCTCACGCTCGCCGCCCCGCCCCTCAACATCCTCACGGCCGCGCTGATGCGCGAGCTGGACGCGGCGCTCCGGCGGGCGGGCGAGGATCGGGAGGTCAAGGCCGTGGCGCTGGCCGCGGAGGGGCGGGCCTTCAGCGCCGGCGCCGACGTGGGCGAGCACCGCCCGGAACAAGCGCGCGACATGATCGCCGCGTTCAGCGCGCTGTTCGACACCATCGACGCGCTGGAAGTCCCGCTGGTGGCGGCGGTCGGCGGGGCGGCCCTCGGCGCGGGGTTCGAGCTCGCGATGTCGGCGGACATCGTGGTCGCGGCCGACTCGGCGAAGTTCGGCCAGCCGGAGATCCGACTCGGCTTTTTCGCCCCCCTGGCGGTCGCGCGCCTGCCGTACCTCGTGGGGCCCGCGCGCGCGGTCGAGATCACCGCGACCGGAAGGACCTACACCGCTGAAGAGATGCACCGGATGGGACTCGTGTCCCGGGTCGTCCCGCGCGACGGGTTGGATGCGGCCCTCGAGGAGGTCTTGGCCGATCTCCGCCGCGCGAGTCCTCTGGTGATGCGCATGAACGTCCGGCGGATCCGCGCGCAGATGCGGGCGGCGACCGAGGCGCGCCACGAGGCCGAGCGCCGATTCCTCGACGAGTTGATGGCCACGGAGGACGTGCGGGAGGGGATCGCTTCGTTCTTCGAGAAACGGGCGCCGCAATGGCGAAACCGCTGACGATCCCGGGAGGACGGTGAGCGGATGCGGATCCTGATCGTCGGAGCGGGAGCGCTGGGCGGACTGGTGGGCGCGCACCTCGCCGAGGCAGGCGAGGATGTGGTGCTGCTGGAGATCAACCAGGCCCGCGTCCGGCTGCTCTCCGAGGAAGGGTTGCTGATCTCGCAGGAGGGGCAGCCGGAACGGCGGGTGCACCTCCAGGTCGTTTCTTCGCTCGACGGCATCGAACCGGTCGATCTCGTGTTCATCTCGGTCAAGAGCCATCAGACCGAGAACGCGACCCGCGCCGCGCTCCCCGCAGCCAAGCCCTCGACCCTCTTCCTGTCGATGCAGAACGGTATCGGCAACACGGAGACGATGGCCGGGATCGTGGGACCGGAGCGGGTTCTCTGCGGGATCACGTACCACAGCATTCAGCATGTCGGCCCGAACCGCCTTCGCTACCGCGCCGGCATCAAGCCGATCCAGATCGCCCCCTACGACCGCCGGATTCGGCCCGAGGTCGAGGCGGTCGGCGAGGTGTTCCGCCGCGCGGGCCTCGAGACGAATGTCGTCCCCGACATCGACCACGTGATCTGGCAGAAGCTCCTGCACAACGCGGTGGTGAACCCCACGTCGGCGGTCACGGGCCTCACCTGCCGCGAGATGCTGGCCGACGAGGACCTGATGGCGTTCATGCGGGCGCTTTGCGACGAGATCGTGGCGGTCATGCGCGCGCGCGGGGTGCCGATCGTGGACGAGGAGGATCCGTTCCGCCCGGTGATCGGCTCGCTGAAGGCGCTGGGAAAGAACCGCCCGTCGATGTGGCAGGATCTCGCCCGCGGGCAGCTCACCGAGATCGACGCGATCAACGGCGCCATCGTCAAGGAGGCACGGCGGCTGGGGCTCGACGCGCCTCACTGCTGGGCGCTGACGCGCTTCATCCACTCGCGGGAACGCCAGAAGATCCTGAAGAAACGGGAGATGGCGCAGAGGGTCGAGCAAGCGGCGGCCCGCGCGGCGCGGCCCGGCCCGGCCCGGCCGCTGCGCGCCGGGGCCGGAGGGGGGATGCCGGAGGGGCGGGTGCCCCTGCGGACGGCGCCCCGGCTCAAGGAGATGGTCCGGGCCTACTACCGGGACCTGGCCGAGGCCGACCGCGACCCCAAGCGCCGCGTAGCCTGCTGCTCCACGCTGGGACCGGTGGAGATCGTTCGCGCCTTCGGATACGTCCCCTACTTCCCGGAAAACCACGCGGCCCTGATCGGGGCGAGCCGCCAGGCGAGTCGCTACATCCCGCGCGCGCTCGCCGAGGGGTTCACCCAGTTCGTCAACTCGGGCATGGCCTGCGACATCGGGGCCCTTCTCGCCGGGGACAGCCCCCTGGTGACCGCGTACGGGATCGATGGGCCGCCGCGGCCGCAGGTGGCGGTCTACAACACCGCCGACGGACTCAGCCTGATCCCCTGGTTCGGATTCTACGGCGAGCACTACGGCATCCCGGTGCTCGGCCTCCACCCCCCGGCGCTGCTCGGGACCGTCGAACCGCTCGATGTGGATGCCGCCGTCCAGCAGCACCTGCGCCTGATCGAGAGGCTGGAGAGGCTGACGGGAGAGAAGCTGGACATGGACCGGCTGGCGGAGGTCACCGCGCACAGCGCGCGCGCCGCCGCGCTGTGGGAGGAGATCATCGAGCTCGGCGCACACGTTCCCTCGCCCCTGACGCTGTTCGATCTCTTGGTCCACATGGCGCCGATCGTGATGATGCGCGGGACGCCCGAAGCCGTGGAGTACTACGAGATCCTCAAGGCGGAACTGGAGGACCGCGTCGCCCAGCGCATCGAGGCGGTCCCGGGAGAGCGGCACCGGCTGTACTGGGAAGGCCCGCCGGTGTGGGGCGCCCTCCGCGTGCTCGCCAAGCTGTTTCTCGATCACAAGGCGGTCGTCGTCGCGTCGACGTTCTCGGGCAAGTTCGCCCTCACCGGTATGGATCCGGACAACCCGATCGAATCGCTCGCGCGGACCTACACGAGTGTTTTCACCAACAGGTCGGACGACTACAAGGCCGATTTCCTGATGACCGAATTCGAGCGGTTCGGCGTCGATGCCGTGGTCTACCACGACGGGCGGACCACGCCCGAGTACAGCAACGTCCGTTACGGACTGGGGGCCCGCGTCGCCCGGAGGACGGGCCTCCCGTCGCTGTTCCTGGAGGCGGACAGTCACGACCTGAGGCTCTTCTCGATCGACGGCATCCGCCGGCAGCTCGAGGATTTCATCGACGGCCCGGCGCGCCGCGAGGGCGCGCGGGCCGGCCGGGGGGGTGCCGATGCCTGATCGGAGCCATCGGTTGGGTGCGGGGATCGACGCCGGGACCGAATGCGTGAAGGCGGTCGTCGTCGAGCCCTCGGGACGGATCCGGGGTCGCGCCGTCGTCCCGACCACCGGCTACTTCGAGACCGCCGCTCAGGCGGCGCTTGCCGCGGCGCTCGAGGACGCGCAGCTCGACCTCGGCGATCTCGCGGTGGTGGCGGCGACAGGGTTCGGGGCGGAGTGCGTGCCGAACGCGGTGGTGACCGTCGCAGAAACCGCGGCGCACGCGAGGGGAGCCTTCGCCCACCGCCGTTCGCCGATGACGGTGATCGACATCGGGGGCCGGGATCCGAAAGCGATCACGGTGGATGCGCGCGGCCGGCGGGTGGACGCGCGCACCACGCGGCGCTGCGCCATGGGAATCGGGACGTTCCTCGCGTTCACCGCCCGCCATCTCGACGTCCATCCCTCGAGGCTCCAGGAGCTGGCGGCCACGGCGGAGTCCCCGGCGGTGATCAGCAGCTACTGTTCCGTGTTCGCCGGTACGGAGGTCCTCGAGCGGCTGCGGAACGGAGCCCGACGGGAGGAGATCGCCCTCGGATGCATTCACTCGATCGCCGAGCGCATCATCGAGATCGGCGCCCTCGAACCGCCGCTGGTGGCGACCGGAGGTGTTCCGGAGTACTTCCCAGGTGTGGTGCGGGAGCTCTCGCGCCTGCTGGGCTCGGAGGTGGAGGTGATTCCCGAGCCCATCGTGGCCGGGGCGGTCGGTGCGGCTCTCCTTGCCCTGGAGGCGGGAGAGGGAGAGAGGAAAGGAGGCGACGGTGCCGCGCAAGCCTCTTCGTAGCACGGACCTGCTGCGCCGGGTGATGGGGGACTACTTTCGCGCCCTCGGCGAGGCCGCCGAGAAGCGCTCGGCGCCCGTCGCGTGGTGCACCAGCGTCGGGCCGGCCGAGTTGCTGCGGGCGCTCGGCTTCGCCGTCTATTTCCCCGAGAATCACGGAGCGATGCTGGGCGCGTCGCGCCGGGCCAACCGGACGATGCCCCACGCGCACGCCCTCGGCTACTCTCCCGACATCTGCTCGTATCTGACCAGCGACATCGGGGCGTACCTCTGCGGGGAGACCCCGCTCGCCGCCCACGGCCTCAACGGGATTCCGCGCGCCGACGTTCTCGTCTACAACACGAACCAATGCCGCGAGGTGAGGGACTGGTTCGAGTTCTACGGCCGCGAGTGGGGCGTTCCGGTGATCGGCGTCGACTCGTTTCGGGCCCTGGAGACGATCGACGACTCGCACGTCGATGCGGTGACCCGCCAGCTCGAGGCCCTGGTCCCCACCCTCGAGTCGGTGGCCGGTCGCCGCCTCGACGCCGCCGCCCTCGAAGAGACCGTTCGATTGGCGAGGGAGTGCAGCGATCTCTGGAAGGCCTGCCTCGACACGGCCGCGGCACGCCCCGCTCCGCTGACATTCTTCGACGGGACGATCCACATGGGGCCGGCCGTGGTTCTTCGGGGCGCGCCCGAGGCGAACCGCTACTACCAGGCGTTGCTGGCCGAGCTCCGCGAGAGGGTGGACGAGGGGGTCGCGGCGGTGGAAGGCGAGCGCTACCGCCTCTACTGGGAGGGCATGCCGATCTGGGGCAAGCTGCGGAGCCTTTCCGAATTGTTCGCTTCCCTGCGGACGGCGGTGGTCGCCTCGACCTACTGCTCGAGCTGGGTGTTCGACGCGCTCGACCCCGGCGACCCGCTGCGCTCCATGGCGCGCGCTTCGCTGGAGCTTTTCATCGCGCGCGCGGAGGCCGTCAAGGAGCGGTATCTGGAGGAGATGTGCCGGCGGTTCAGCGTCGACGGGGTGCTGTTCCACGACGCGCGAACCTGCCCGCACAACTCGAACACCCGATTCGGCATGCCGCGGCGGTTCCAGGAGCGGACGGGCATCCCCACGATCGTGGTCGACGGCGATCTGAACGATCTGCGCTGCTTCTCCGAAGAGCAGACGAGAACGAGCCTCGAGGGGTTCGTCGAGCAACTCGAGGAGGCGGCGGCGGGCCGCCCGGGGGGCGCCGCATGAGCCGGTTCGGCGGTGTCGATTGCGGCTCTTGGTTCACGAAGGCCGCCGTGATCGACGCGTCCGGAAACCTTCTCGGCCGGGCGGCCGTCCGCACGGGCGCGGACATCCGCTCCGCGGCACGCCGCGCGCTCGACGAGGCGCTCGCGGCCTCGGGTCTTTCGGACGGGGACCTTTCCTCCGTCTGGGCGACGGGCTTCGGCCGGGACAACGTCGACTTCGCCGACGGGCGCCGCACGGAGCTGGATTGCCACGCCCGCGGCGTGGCGCACTACGTTCAGGGTCCGCTGACGATCGTCGACATCGGCGGACAGGACACCAAGGTCATTCGGCTGGACGAGAAGGGACGCCGCGTCTCGCACAAAATGAACCGCAAGTGCGCCGCCGGCACCGGCAGCTTTCTCGACGAGATCGCCCTCCGCCTGGAGGTCGACGTCGGAGAGCTCGACGGGATCGCCCGGGAGTACCGGGAGGATCTGGAGCTGGGGAGCTTTTGCACGGTGTTCGCCGCCACCGAGCTGCTGGCCGCCATCCGCCGGGGGACGCCGCCGGCCGATCTGGTTCGTGCGGCCTACCGCTCGCTCGTCAAGCGCGTGCTGGCGATGGATGTCTTCCGGGGAGAGGTGGTCGCGACCGGAGGAGTGGTGGCGCATCACCCGATGGTCGTCGAGCTGATGGAGGAGAGTCTCGGGGTGCGCGTCACCGTTCCGCCGCACCCTCAGGAGATGGGAGCTTTCGGCGCGGCGCTGGCGGCGCGGGCCGCCGCGCAGGCCGGCGCGCCGGCCAGGGCCGGAAGGGAGGACGAAGAGTGAGTGCCGACGGAGGACCGGTGGCCCGGCACAGCCCCGCGCGGGCGGCGGTTCGCGAGAACGACACGGTCCGTTCGTCGCTCGAGCCGGCGGGCGCCCCGGAGCCGATCGGTTCGATGCTGGCCCGGAACGCCGCCCGATTCGGGGAAAAGGCGGCCGTGCGCCACCGCTCCGGGGAGGGGTGGAGCGAGCTGACGTGGGCCCGGCTCGCGCTCGACGCGGCGCGGCTCGCCCGCTTCATGGAGGACGCGGGACTGCGGGCCGGCGAGCGGGCGGCGGTCATTTCGCGGAACCGCGCCGAGATGATCGTCACCGAGCTGGCGGTGATGGGTCTCGGTGCCGTGTACGTGCCCATCTTCGCCGGTTACGGGACGGAAGAGATCGGCCGCTTGCTCGAGCATGCCGCCCCCCGCGTGCTGTTCGCCGGCGGGCCCGAAGAGCTGGAGAAGGTACCGCTCGATCGCAGGCCGGAGGTGGTCGTGGACTACAGCGGTCGCGCCTCGGGCGGGGCCGTCCCATTCGCGGAGGCGCTGGCTCGCGCGGCGTTCTCCGACCCGGGGGATGCGGAGGTGCGGCGCTTTCTCGAGCGTGCCGCCGCGGTCGACCCGTTCGAGCCGTGCCTGATGATGTACACGTCGGGGACGACCGGAAGGCAGAAGGGCGTGCTGCTCACGCACGACAACATGCTGTCGCAGCAGCGCGCGCTGTCGATGCTGTGGGACGTGTCGGAGAACGACCGCTTCCTGAGCTACCTTCCCTGGCACCACAGCTTCGGCGGGATCTTCGAGAAGACGACCGCCCTGTACAACGGAGCCCTTCTCACGCTCGACGACAGCCTTGGAAAGGATTTCGACCGGCTGCTCGAAAACTGGAAAGAGGTCAAGCCCACCGTCTACTTCAGCGTTCCGAAGGTGTACCAGCAGCTCTATGACCACGTGGTCACCCACCCGGAGCAGGAGCGGGAGGTGTTCCACGAGGAACTGCGGTTCGTGTTCACCGCGGCGGCGCCGCTGCCGGAGTCGATCTCCCGTTTCTTCGCCGATCGGAAGATTCCGGTCCTGGAAGGGTGGGGACTCACCGAAACGTCCCCCTGCTGTACGATCACCGACATGGCGGAGAGTCGCAGCATCCCGGGTGTGGTGGGGTATCCGATTCCCGGCGTCGCAATCCGGATCGCGGAGGACGGCGAGATCCTCGTCCGCGGGCCGAACGTCATGCGGGGCTACTTCCGCGACGAAGAGGCGACGCGGAAAGCCCTGCCCGGTGACGGGTGGTTCCACACCGGCGACCTGGGAGAGTTCTACGGGAAGGCCCTGAAGCTCGTCTCGCGCAAGGACAGGGTTTTCAAGCTGCTCAACGCCGAGAAGGTCGTGCCGACCTTGCTCGAGAACAAGCTGGCCGGCATGAACCCCTATATCCGTCATGTCATTGTCGTCGGGAGCGGGCAGGACTTCCTCGCGGCATTGATTTTTCCCAACTATTACCTCATCCGGGAGCGGTTCGGCGACGACATCGAGCGGGCCGAGCGGGAGGTGAGGGAGTCTCTGCGGAAGACGATCGAGGCGTTCAACGCGGAGCACCCGGTGAAGTACGAGCGCATCCGCGCGTTCGCCGTCGTCAGCCGGGAACTCACCGTCGACGACGAGGAGTTGACGCCGTCGCTGAAGGTCCGCGTGAAGAACGTCCTGGACCGCAACGAACCGGTGATCGACGCGATCTACGACCCGTCCAGCGATTGCGATTGCCGGTTCCTGCGGAAGGTATTCCGCCTGGTGCCCGACTCGAGAAAGTGTTTCCTGGGCAAGGACAAGACCCTGGACCAGTGCCACACCTGCGGGCGTGTCGTCTTCGCCGAGGGCGCCCCGGGTGTCGGGGAGGGGAGCGTCGGATGAGTACGGGAAAGGACGGTCGCTGCGAAGCCTGGGTGATGACGGCGCCGCAGGCGCCGCTGGAGCGCCAGGAACGGCCCCTGCCGGAGCCCGGCGCGGGCGAGGCGCTGGTCGAGGTCGCCGGGTGCGGCGTGTGCCACACCGACGTGTCGTTCCTCTATATGGGAGTGCGGACCCGGAAGGACCCGCCGCTCGTGCTCGGGCACGAGATCAGCGGAACGGTCCTGCAGGTGGGGGAAGGGGTCTCGGCCGGTCTCGTCGGCCGGCCGGTCATCGTGCCGGCGGTGCTGCCGTGCGGGCGATGCGACCTCTGCACCCGGGATCAGCGGCGCATCTGCCGCAAGCAGGTGATGCCGGGCAACGACAGGGACGGCGGCTTCGCGTCGCATGTCTGCGTGCCGGCGCGCTTTCTCTGCCCCGTCCCGGAGGCGGCGCTGGCGCGCCACGAACTGTGGCAGCTCGCCGTCGTGTCGGATGCGGTCAGCACCCCGTTCCAGGCGGTGCGCCGGGCCGGGGTGAAGCGGGGCGACCTCGCGATCTTCATCGGCGTCGGGGGAATCGGCGTCCACGGTGTCCAGGCGGCGGCCGCGAGCGGGGCGCACGTGATCGCGCTCGACGTCGATGCCGCGAAGCTCGAGCAGGCGATGACGGCCGGCGCGGACTCCGTCCTCGACGTCTCGGGAATGAGCCCGAAGGAAATCCGGAAACAGGTCGCAGCGCACGCCGCGCAGGCGGGCGCGCCCGCGCACATGTGGAAGATCTTCGAGACCTCCGGAACGGCAGCGGGCCAGGAAACCGCGTTCGCGCTGCTCGGATTCGGCGCCACGCTCGCCGTCGTCGGTTTCACGATGGACAAGCCGAGCGTCCGGCTGAGCAATCTGATGGCGTTCGACGCGACCGCGTTCGGCAACTGGGGCTGTGATCCGCTGCTCTATCCCGAAATCCTCGAATGGGTCGCGGACGGCCGGATCAAGATCGAACCGTTCGTCGAGCGGCACCCGCTCGCCGAGGCGAACGCCGTGCTCGAGGCCGCCCACCACGGGCGCCTGTCGCGCCGCGCCGTCCTCGTCCCGGCGTAGGCTGCGGCCGCTCGCACGCACGGCGCCCCGGACGGGAGTCCGGTTCGCGCCGTGCGTGCCTTCGCATCCCGCCGTCCGTTCCCCCCTTCCCGTGGCCGGGTTCCGCGGCGCCCGGCCCGGCCCCTGGCCCCGAGCCTCCGCAGGCGTCGCTGTCGGTTCGGTCGGACCCGGGAGGTGCAGCTCGCGTCGCCGGCCCCGCGCGATGCGTCCTTTCGCACCCCGCCGCTCGCCGCCCCTTCCCGTGGCCGGGCGCCTCGGGCCCGGACCCTGCGCGATTCACGGGCAGGTCAGCCTCGCCTCGTCCCGCAGCGGATCGCCCCAGGTGCCGAGGAGGCAGGGATCGGTCTTGGCGCGGACGAGGTAGTACGTACCGTCGCCGGCCGGCGGGATCTCCGGCACCTCGAGACTCGTGGCGGCCACGCGCCAGGCGAGGCAGCTCGCGCGGCCGAAGTCTCCATCCGCACGGAGCTCGCTCGTCGTTCCGTGCAGGACGTCGTAGACATCGGCCGAGGGCTGGGCAGCCCACGAGAGAATCGTCTGCCCCTCGAACGCGACGCCCGCGACCTCGCCCGGGGTCGTCCCCGGTCCGGGCGGGCAAGCCGTCTGATCCTGGCAATCGATCGCCGCATCGCAATTGTCGTCGGTGCCGTTGACGCAATCCTCGAGCGCTCCTGGATTGACCAGGGGATCGGAGTCGTCGCAGTCGTTGCCCGCGCAGGTGCTGTAGTGATCGGCGTCCGTGTCGGTGCAGTTGCAGCCGATCCTGGTGAAGTAGATCCGGTACGGCGCAGCGGGATCGGCTGCCTGCTTGTCACGCCACGCGACGCCGAATTCGCGCCCGTTCCAGGCGATCGCCGGGTCGCTGGATGACCGCCGCCCGCCGGTCGTCACCGGCAACGGCGGTCCGACATCGTCGCCCGACGCGTCGATCCTCTGGAAGAACAGGTCCCCGTCGATCGTTCCGCTCAGCGCCTCGCTGTAGACGAGGCCGTACTCGGCGCCGGTCCACGCCGGCCGAGCGGGCACGCGATAGATTCCATGGTACGCGTCGTTGCAGCAGGTCACGCGGATGTCCCCGGGCGGATCGATCTTCTCGCCGCCGCTGGTGAGGCGACACATGTAGACCTCCGTGTAACCGATCTGGGAATCGCGGGCGTCCGCCCAGACGGGCGCCCACTCGCCCGAGGCCCAGGTGACCGACGGCCCGGTCTTGTAGGAGGCGACATCGGTGACGAGCAGCGGCGTGCCGTCCAGGGCAGTGCCGTCCTCCGCCATCCGGCGGAAGTAGATCGCGTCCGTGCGAAACAGGACACCGAACAGATCGCCGTCGGAGTCGAGACCCGCCCCTGACGAGGGCAGGTGACTGACGAGGGACCCACACGCAAGCCCGTTCCTGTCGCTCCGGTCGACCAGGTCGAGCTTCACCTCCCGGGTCTCGTCGGACCAGCTCGTGCGCAGACATCCGAAAACCTGGCCGTTCCAGGAGACGAACGGGTACCCGTGGTCGAACTTCGAGGCGGACTCCGGGCAGCCCGCCTGCGGATACCGGCGCTCGGAGCCGGCAGCCGAAAGGTCGCGATGGAACCGGCGGAACTTGACCCACGTCTCGCCCGCGTAGCTCTGACAGTCGCCGAGATCCAGCGCCTGCTCGTTCCACGACACGCCCAGCTGACGGCCGGTCCAGACGGCCGAGAGCGACCCGCTGTTGACACCGGTTTCGGGAAAGCCCGCGAGACGGACGGGAGATCCGAGCACGTTCCCCGTGCGGTCGAGGCGCACACCGTAGAGACTCGAGCAGTGCCCCTCGGGCTGGGTGAGGAAAAGAACGATCCACGAGTCGCCGGCCCAAACGACCTGGGTCGCGGCCGGTCCGATCACGCTGATGCCGGGGCTCGCGAGCCGGAACGGCTGGACGACCTCGGGATTGTCGCAGGTCGTGTCGCAATCGGGCGCGTCGTCGATCAGCCCGTTGCAGTCGTTGTCGGCGCCGTCGCAGACCTCCGGGGCGCCGGGATGAGAGTTCGGATCGTCGTCGTTGCAGTCGGCGACCGCTCCGCACCGGGCGGGCCGGAGAAAACCGTCTCCGTCGAGGTCCTCGCAGGCGGGAAAGTCGGCGGCGAGGACGGCCGCCTGCAAACAGAACGCGAGCAGCAGCCGGCAGAGCGCCTTCGCGCCATCGCCTCCCGGAGACCTTCTCGGTGACATCGTCCCTCCCCGGCGGCGGCCGCAGTCGGCGCGGAGAGGGTCGACGTGGGGAAGCGGCACCCACACCCTCCGCCGGGCGGGCACCGGCCGCGCGCCGGAAACCTACCCCTACCGCTCGCCGGGGACAACCGGGCCGGTCGCAAGGTGCGCTCGAGGAGCCGGAACCCGCCGGGCCCTCGAAGAATCGCCTGCCGGCGCCGGGAGGACGGCTGTGCGGGAGCGGGACGCGGATCCCCGGCTCGTGCCCCCGGATCGGGCCTGGGTGGCGGCG